>JBAZQH010000010.1:0-29422 GCA_041645285.1 Candidatus Margulisiibacteriota bacterium
GTAACCCTCAATGGCGCTCCACACGGCTTTTGAGGTTTCAACGTCACGCCCAAAAGCCGCGACTCCCGACTTGCAGTAAACGGGGGCGTAAATCCCGTATTTGGGCCGCGGCGAACCGTGCAAAATGCCGTGCGTATCCACCAAAAAGAACCGGAGGCGCTCTTCTTTTAATATTTCATCATCGCCGGGCTGGTATCCGCACTCGGGCAGCCAGATGCCCTGCGGCCGGCGCCCAAAGACCTTTTCGTGCAGTTGCACCGCCACTTTTACCTGTGCCCTAACCGCCGGCTTATAAATCTCCTGCAATGGGAAGAAACAATGCGTGGCACCGCAGGTGATGATTTCCATCTTTCCCAAATCCTGAAATTTTTTAAACGCCATGGCTAAATTGCGATGGTACTTATTTTCAAAAATAGCGCGGCACTCAATAAACCGCTGGTTGTACATTCTGGCCAGCCGATTAAACTCCGGCTCAAAACGGGTGCGATCAATTTCCTTGAATGATAATTCGATTAAACTATCAAGGTGCTTTAGGTAGCGGTTTTGCAAAAGAGGATCCAAAAACATAGAGAGCAACGTAGGTGAAATTGACATGGTAATGCGAAAATCAACATCGTCATTAACCAAATTTTCAAAAACCTGGATCAGAGGAATATAGGTTTCGGTAATGGCTTCATATAACCAGTCCTCTTCGAGGAAATCCTCATACTCGGGATGGCGCACGTAAGGCAAGTGCGCATGCAAAATAAAAGAGAGATAACCTTTTTCCATGGTTTGGGTTACTTCGATTTTCTTTCTACTTTTATTTGTGCAGATCTACGCTCTTTGCCGTCGTCACGGATGGCCTCCACCGGCAGGGCAATTTTTCCGTCCGGCAATGCAAACCGCATGGTAAAAGTACCGTCCGTGCGCAAATCAACCTTTTTGCCCTGGACGGTTAAAGTGGCGGATGGTTCGGTGGCACCGTAAAGTATCAGGTCCGTCTTCACCCACATCCAAAACGGCCGTTGCGGCGCGGGCTTGGTTGGACTGGACATTGAAGACACCCAGCCGGAAGCGCTCTCCCCTTCCAGCCGTTTTTTCATTAATGCCCGGATTTCCGCCGAACTTTTACCGATACCAAACCCACCGGACAGCGAATAAATTTTGTCCCAGTCCGGCACCATCCATTGCTCGTCGATTACATCTGACATACGGTCCAGCGGCGTAGTTACAACGTTGGATCGGGCACAAGCCACAAACTTTCCGTCCGGCGTTTTGTAACCAATTTCAACACAATACGAGGCATTGGCCAGCGGCACCTTGATGTACCAGTCGCGCGCCATTCCGTTCAAATCTATATCAAAATAATCCCAGTTATCCACATTGTAAACCCGCAAGATTAAACGGCTTTTAATAAATGTTTCATTACCCAACAACACTTTGATTTCATCAATTTTACTTTGGGTCAGTTCCCAGTAGGTAAACACCCAAAAGGGGTCGCGTACCATCAAAACAATTTGCGTCTGCCCGTAGCCCGCCGGAAAATCAAAGGAGGGACCCTCAAATTTTTGCATGGTCGGGCCGGCATAATACTTACTTTCGGCAAAGTGTCCTTCGCTTTCAATTGCGGTGGCTGCCAAGGGGAAAGCTACCGGTTCTAAAACCGGGGGTTGAAATACTTTTTTTGCGCGTGGTTTCCTGATTTTTATCTCGCCGGCTGGTAATGCTTTGCGCGGCACCGTTTTTTTAACTGGTTTAGATTTACTGACTGCCCTCGCTTTCCTTGGTTTTTTTTCTGCCATCATAGTTTCACCTCTCTTAAATATTTGGCCGCTTCTTCCGGAGAAGTTGGATTGATGTATAACCCTGAACCCCACTCAAACCCCGCCATCCGCGTCAGACGGGGAATAATTTCGATGTGCCAATGGAAATCGTACTGGATAGTCCCCCAATAATCCGGCATGCCGGGGCGGGGAACGCGGTTGGGCGCGGTATGCACCACATAATTATAAGGCGGGTCGTTCAAGGCCTTCCTTAACCGGTTCAATACATCCTTTAAACAGCGGGCCAATAAGATCCGTTCATCGTCCGGCAAAATTTGAAACCCGTACTGATGGCGGCGCGGCAGCAGCCAAACCTCAAACGGAAAACGTGCGGCAAAAGGACAAAACGCCACAAAATATTCGTTTTCGTATACCAAACGTTCTCCGGTCCCCAGTTCGTGCTGAATCATGTCGCAAAAAATACACCGTTCCTTTTCCGCAAAATAAAGCCGGGAGTTGGTCAACTCCAGTTTAACGTAACGGGGGGTGATGGGGGTAGCAATCAATTGCGAATGCGGATGGGCCAGCGAAGACCCCGCCGCCCGGCCATAGTTTCTGAAAACCAGGATATAACGGAAACGCTTGTCTTTTTCAAGATCAAGGATCCGTTGTTTATATGCCCAAAATATTTTTTCAACGTGGCTGTCTTCCATGTCCGGAATGTTTAGGTCATGCTTTGGGGTTTCAATAATCACTTCGTGGGCGCCGATTCCGCTTAGCATATCAAACATTCCCCTGCCGCTGCGTTTGACCTCCCCTTCGATTATCAGTGCTGGAAACTTGTTGGGCGTAACCCTGACATCCCAGCCGGGAGTATTGGGCAAGGAGCCGGGATGGCGCCAGGCAATAATTTCCGGCGGGGTACGGTCTTCGTGCCCTTCGCAAAACGGGCAAAAACCACCGGGTAAGCCATCGGTCCCAACTGAAGTTATGCCAAAATCCGCCGGGCGCCGTCCGCGCTCGGTTGAAATTACCACCCAGCGGTCTGAAATTGGATCTTTGCGTAATTCCGGCACTTTATTTCTGGCCTCCTTATGCCCTATCCTTTATTGCCAACGTCATTTTAACCTTCCACGTTTCCCGCGGCTTTAGCTTAATTTTCCAGCTCGGAAAAACAGTGGAACTCTGATAGTTTTTTTCCAACCCGGACTCGGACTGCGACACGGTTTCAATTGGAAAGCGCCACAGCCGCGCCGGCTTGTCCACGCTCAATAATACTTCAAACCCATCCCACTCATCAACCAGCTTAACCCAGGAAATTTTATCGGATTCACCGCAACTGTTTAAATTTCGGTCCGGCAGGTTTTGCCCATCAATTTGGTAATAGCGGTCTGGCGCCGAGCCCGCCAGCATTGAAAAATTAAAGTCAACGCCAAACCAAACCTCAACCGTATCCGCAGATTGATTGGAAACAGCGTAATTGAACGCAGTTTCCGCCGCGGTGGCTACCAACACTATTGATTTTTCAACCTTAATGGGTGCCCCAGCAACTTTACCCTCTCTGGCAAGATTTACGGCAACCTCATTTTTGGACCGGCTGGTCTTATACGTATAGGGTTCGATGGTAAAGTTTCCGGCCTCCCGGTATTTAACCATGCGGTAGTTTTCCAAATTGGTATCGGCCGCTAAAAAATGATCCTGCAGGGCATAACGATTGTGCCAATCATAAATCAAGGCCTTATCTAACCCCGCTTCCTTGGCTGTCAGACAATCATGAATACTGGAAACTCCCTCCTGTATGCTCATCCCGCCCTTTCCCATCAGCTTTTGGTGGTAAACCTCTTCCCGCCGGGCCAATGTATTTAACAAATTAAATGCTTTTGGGCGATAATCCATCTCAAAAATTGCCCCTCCTAGCGCCGGGCTAATCCCCAAACTCAATTTATCATTTGAAATAATGATTTCTTCGCGGCCGTCACGGTCAAAATCCAAAATTGCCAGGTTTACGTCTTCTTTTTTTACACCGGCAAGTTCTTCCAGTGCGCATTCGGCTTTAATCAAATGTTCATAAATAGCGTGCCGCAGATAATTAAGGTAAAGCCCGCCAAAAACCCCGTGCCAGTAGGCACAATTGCATTGTCCTTTATATAAATTAATTTCTGCCGCTTTGACCGCGGCCGGATCCAATTTGGCAAACGCCCTTTTCTTTTTCAATTCTTCTAATTTTTGGCTGACGTAAAGCATTTTCTTGTGCAGGTTATTGGATTCGGGGTATTTAACCAAGAAATTCCGGAAAAAGCCGCCCTTAAAAAACTGGCTGTATTCATCAAACTTGCCGGATTGCTTCAGCTCTGATACCACGGCTTCCAGTTTTTTGCCGGAGGCGGTAGGCAGAGACCATTCCATCATTTCAAAATAGGAAGCCGTCGGCAAGTACACCCTGCCCACCGGTGGAAATTCCTCCAAATACTGTGAAAAAGTTACAAACTCAATCCAATCAGAATTTTGCTCAAATTGGGTCAGGAGCTTTTCCAGATAACCGTCCGTATAAACCCATTTGTGGGTCCCCGGCCACACGCCAAATTTTTCCCCGTCATCCGCTAAAATTGCCGCAACCCCATCCCCTTTTTCTGATAATTTGCGCAAATAATTGATGGTTTCTTCCGGCATCCGGAAAGGGATCAAGTAGCGTAAATCTTTGCTGATCGGAAAAACCTTGAGAGTTGCTCCCTGCTCTTCAGTCAAATAGTAACCAAACAATTGATCGGCTGGAATCCCGGCTGACAAAAAGTGGTAGTCATCCACGGTTACATACTGCAAGCCCGCCTGAGCAATAATTTGAGGGAGATGCGGCTCCCAAACCCGTTCGGTCAACCACATGCCGCTGGGCGTATAACCCAAGTTTTCTTCAATGAATTGGTTTGACATTTTGATTTGCCCGATTTTGTCTGTATCCGGGACAATCGGGATGACCGGTTCATAATAGCCGGCCGACATTACTTCAACCTGTCCCCTTTGCACTAATTTGCGCAGTAAATCCAAAAATTCAGGATGTTTAGCCAAAAACCAATCGTACAAAATCCCGCTGTAATGCACCGTAAATTTTATCGTGGGATGCCTTTCCATGGTTTGGATAAAAGGTAAATATGCTTTTTGGTAGCTGTCTTCAAGAACGTGCTCAAAATTTCCCACCGGCTGGTGGCAGTGAATACCAAATAAAAATTTAACTTTATTCATATTGAAAGGCCCTTACTAAACAAACCATTGCTCCAGCGCATAGTTTTCTGATGGAACCACCACGTTCAGCATTGAGTCGCGGGGCCAGCGTTCCAGTTCTTCCCCGTGCTTTAAAATGGAGACCGAAAATTCAATTGAATCACCGGGTTGAGCGGCCAAGTCGGCAAAAGGAATCGCCGCTTCAATAATTCTGCCGACCGCAAATAATTGTAACTCTTTTTCGGCTCCATCCGCAAGGTTTTTTACCTTAAAAACGTATTGTTTTGCTGGCAGAGAAAAAGAAATCTCCGCCTGGACATGGAGATGGCGGGAATCATTCCTTAAAATAAAAACGTACGCTAAGACCTGCATCTCCGGGTTATAAGCGGGTAAGCCCAAATCCAGCCGGAAATACAGATTTTTTAAACTGAAACCAAAATAAAGTTGGTTTAAGATAGTTTCAAACTGGTGCATGGCACCGTTGGCCTTGGCAATATCAAAGTGACCGGCCGCCAGCCATTCGTAATAGTTTGTAATCTCGCCGTCCAAAACTGGTTCAATTAGGTAAGCCGGCTCTCTCACCGGACGGATCTTGTGGATTTTCTTGATAGGCATTTCCAGGTAACTGGGCGACGGGCGCCCCAAAAGCTGGTAAACATTTTTCAGATGTTTGCGAAAAAGCAGATCAAATTCGGCATCGTTATCGGAAGAGTGGTCATCCCCGTACCACCAGAACCAATCCGACCCCTCGGCAATATAAAACTCCTGCCAGGCCAGTGAAGTTTTGTCGACGTTGGCGTCATGCAATACCAGGCGCGCTTCGTTTAAATAGTTCCAGGCCGAGTTATCTTCCTCATGTCCAATCCAAATCTTGAAATTATTGTCAATCCACGAACCGGCAAAAAGCCGGGAAAGGCGTTTTGTTGGCGGATTAGCAGAAAGGTAGTCGCCAATTTTAACCGTCCTGACCATGGGATTGCAACGCAAGCCATCGTAAAAGGCCGCTAAAAATTGTTGCCCCTGGTTGGGGTAATATTCCCACGCATTTTCTCCATCCAGGATGACCGTTACCAGGTATTCTTTCCCGTCCTCCGGCAAACTCAAGCGGATATTATTGAGATGACCCATAAAATCCGCCACCGCATCCCCCACTTTCCAGCGGTAGTAAACAAACCCAACCTGGTCAGAGATAAAATGGTTCCGGAATACCATTGAAACCTCGGCCCCGTCATGTTCCGCCAAATAGGGCTGATAAATTTCTTCCGCCGGCAGGGAGGTGCGGTGCCGCCCCATCTTATTTAAACTTTGGAGTAAAATCCCTTCGTCGGTCCCAATCCATTTAATTCCCGCCTTGGACAACAGCGGGATAATCTGTTCGGAAACCGAGCCCTCGGACGGCCACATCCCCGCCGGTTGTTTTCCAAACCGGCCCTGGTAATACTCAACCGCCAAGCGGATTTGCGCTTCGGCATCCTCGGGATGGCGAAAAGGCACGTTGGGCAACCGGATATCCGGCATAGCTTCACGTGCTGAATTGCTGTCGCATAAAAGCGGCAAGATGGGGTGATAAAACGGGGAAACACTTAACTCTACCTGTCCGCGGTCTTGCGCGGCGCGATAAGCAGGGATAATTTTTGCCATCACTTCTTTTTGCTTCAACACCACCGCCAGCTTATCTTCGTGGCTAAAATATTTGCCTTTGTTGATTAAGTCAATTATAGTTTGGTCTTCACTTTTATAAATAAACCCAAACCAGGCCAGGTTAAACCACACCTGTAAATCCAACAGTTCCTGCTTGGAAAACCTTTCGGCTACTTTTTTGAGCTCTGCCGGGGACACAAACCGGCCGCGCTTCATCAAAAGGTCCCAATACCTGGGGTACGGGCGGATCATGATTTCCCAGTTGGCCATGAAAAAATTGCGGAGGATAAAAACCCTCTCTGACAGCGTCAACTCTCCCGGATCTTTCAGGGTTAAGCTTAGGCACTGGTCCGAGTTTTTAGGGTCGGCGTAGTCCTCAATTTGCAGCAGTAAGGAAGGCACCAAGTTGAAGTTTACTTTTACCTCTGGGAATTTATCCAGGACCACCAGCATATCATAATAGTCCTTAATGGCGTGCAAGCGAACCCACGGGAGGATAAATTCATTGGTCACCAGATCCTTGTAAAACGGCTGGTGCATGTGCCAAAGAATGGCTAAATTTAACGGGCGGCTGGACATCTTGCCAGGAATTATAGCATATCTATTAGGAGCTCGCGCTTGCGGGCAGAGTACTGGGAAGCCCGACTTTATTTGTTATATAATTAACGTTAATATGCAAAAACTGTATTATTGCTATCTAATAATTATCGCCGCATTGCTGTTGGGCAGCTGCGGTCAACAATCTACCAATACGGAGAGATGTCCGATATCCTAAGCCATATTTCTGCAGAAGCATTTATTTATGCCGATTTTCCCTGGACCGAATCCGCCTGGCTAACCTTGCTTAACCAAATTTCTGCGGCTTCCATTTCCACCATTGAAGCCCGCGATGGGTACAGCTTTACGTTAGACAACCTGACCTTCCGGGTCTACTTTCCCCCCACTGCAGAATTTATCTCAACCGGCGATACCGATAACGCCAATTCTCTGGCAATTAAAATCAGCAATCAATCCGGGATTGATTTTTTAACTTGCGGCGACCTGGAAAGCGACGGTTTAGCATTAATGATTAGCCAGCATAGTAGTGATATTAATGTTGAGTTGTTAAAGATAAACCATCACGGCGCAACTGAATGTTTACCGTTATTCGGTAGTTACTGCAAATTAAAGGCCAGGGGTGGCAACTTTCTGCTTCCACCGGCTTCTTAAATGTATCCGGTAAGCTCCCAAACAAAGATAGGCCAGAGCAGAATACGCAGGATAAAAGAGACCAATAATTATCGCCACCAACGCCACGCAGACCAGCGATTGGCTGATTGTATACCGGTCCCGGATTTCTTCCGGCATAAACTCTTCGTGGTGCAGTTTATTGACCGCCAGATGATGCCACTGCAGCATAAAAATAAGGCCGACAAAAAGCATATTAAGGTTAAAAACCAGCATGGCAAGGCGCGACCCGTCATAAAAAGTGTAAATATCCGCTGTCAGCGGGACAAAAACAATCGACAAAAACAACAGCATACTGATCCAAACCAGCCGGCTGTCAGCTCGTTTTATATCTTTCATATGGATGTGATTGGTCATCCAAAAGATTGCCAGCAAGAAAAAACTTAAAACATATGTCAGGATGTCGGGCAGCATTTTGACCAGTTCATGCCGCAACTGGCTCAGCGGAACCTTAGGGATATCGATTGTTACAATCAAAAAAGTCATGGCAAAGGCAAAAATCGCATCGCCCAAATCTTTTATCCGTTTGGCATCAAAAAAGCGCGAATCGTCTATCTTAATATTTTCTGCCATACTGTTCCCTCCTATTTTTTGTCTTTTGCCAAAAAAGAAAAGAAAAACGTAATCAGCGCCATTACCATTCCAAAGATAAAAGCACCGCGAAAACCGGACAGCAATATTTCAGGATGCTGACGAACTGAACCCAACATGATATTCATCTTTGAAACATCAAAGATTACCACGTAGGACATCACCAGCATATAGCTGGCAATACCAATGGATGAACCCGCGTTCAGCGCTATTTTATACACTCCCGAAGCCACTCCCTGTTTATCCACCGGGGCGTTTTGCATCATTAGGCGGTTATTGGGCGCAATAAAGAAACCCATTCCGGTTCCCATACATATTAAACCCAGCACAATCTGCCACTGGCTGGACTGCGGAGTTAAAAAGGTAAACAGTAAAAAAGCGCACGCCGCCAACCCCATTCCCGTCATACAAAGCCGCCTTGAACCAAGATAATCCGACAAACTTCCGGTAATTGGCGACAACAGCATCAACATGATTGGAGAACACATCAGGAGAAAACCCATCTGGATAACCGACAAATGGATCATCATCTGGAGATAAAAGGGAAACAGGAACCCCATGCCAATATTCATCGCCAAGCCAAAAAGCGCGGCCAGCGCGGCAAAAGTGAAATTAAGGTTGCCAAAGAGCGTGAGGTCAAGCAGTGGATAAGCGACCTTTTTTTCCCGTAAAATAAAAAAAACAAAAGCTAAGGGCGATAAGATCAAGCCGGTCAAGACCTTTGGGTGGCTCCAGCCGGCTTTGGCAACCGTGTTCAGAGCAAATAAAAAACCGACCATACCGATAAACAAAAGCAGTGCTCCCAAATAATCAAAACGCGAATCAGATGCTTTCTCCTGCTTTGACGGAAGCAAGATTAATCCAGCTATAAAAATTATCAAAGAAATCACGGCACCTAAAATAAAATTGCCGCGCCAACTTAAGCAGCTGGTAATTAACCCGCCCAGCGCCGGCCCGGTGGTCATCCCTAACCCCAGCGCTGTAGCATAAAGCCCTAAGGCCCGCCCGCGCACATTTGCCGGCAGGTAGTAGGTCAAAAAAGCAATACAGATGGGACTAAACATTGCCAGTCCCAGCGACTGAAAAGCGCGCGCCAGAAAAAGAGCAATAAAGTTAGGCGCCACAGAGCAAGCGATGGCACCCAGGCAAAAAACCACCAGCCCGGCCAGAAAAACCTTCTGGTAACCAATAATGTCACCTAATTTGCCAAAACCCAGGAGCATACTGGTGATAATCAACAGGTATATGGTAGGCAACCAGGCCACCATACCAACTTTTACTCCAAAAAATTTAGCCAGCGCCGCCAATGAAATATTTAACGAGGTAAAATCCAGCTGAATCATAAAGGCAACGGAACAGATAATTGCAATCAGCCAAAATTGTTTGAATTTATCGGTGAGGATATACTCTTCCATCTAAACCCCGGACTCAAGATAGGATTTAATTTCGTCAACCTGCATGCCACCCAGCCCAAGTTTGTCCAGATTCCGCCCTTCATCGAAATAATTAGTGTCATTATAAATACTATCGATACGAATGATGGCCTCAAAAGTTGCCACGTTTACCCCCGCCAATTTGCCCAGAAAATAGGTCGGGACACAACCAAACGGACAATCTTCGCTGATATAACGTTCTTTGGGACTCTTGGGGGAATCATTTGGCACTAGATTATGGTATGGAGAATTTTTGGTAAAGTCACGAATGCTCTTCATGCTTAAACTATAAAAGTTATTGACGATATCCAAAAAAGACGGCAATTTTAGGCCAAACGCCGCCCCCACCGCCAGCCGCTCGCCGTCCATTGTTTCCAGTACTTTCGAAACTGTATCTGATGCGCCTTCGGCATAAAATTGAATCTTTCCTTGTCTGGATTCCATCGGTCCCATCCCCAAAGTTGCGGTAGGAACATGAATAATCATATTCACGTTGTTCATGGCCGCGCCCAAAACATTAGCATCCAACTCTAGTTTAAGCAGCAGCACATCTTTAAGCTTTTCCGCGGTCTGATTTGTATCTTTGGAAGGGAAAACACCAATCGATAGTTCGGTTTTTTTGGCCAGCAGGTAAATTTGGCCTGGGCCGACTACTCTGACCGCATAAGGGATGGTGCTGGCCTCAACAAACGTTACCTTTGTCTTAACGTTTGCTTCTCTCAATATTTTTGAAAATATCAGAGAAGCAAAATTGCCGGGAAGCAGACAAATAATCATTCCGTCGCGTAGATACGGCATAATCAGCTTAAAAATTGCTTCCTGGCCAAAAGCCGGCACACACATTATGATGATATCCGAAAAATCCATGGCTTCTTTTGGGTCGGTGGTAACTTTAGCTACCTTTGCAAACCCCGGCATAAAACCCTTGGCGCCGCCGGCCTCTCCCGATAATTCCGGCACCGCTTCGATCCCGCCTTTTTCTTTTATCCCATTTAAGCTTTTGGCAAAATCCGGATGCTCAAAAAGCAACACCTCTCCGCCGTTTCTAGAAATATCGTATGCAAAAGCATGGCCGGCGTTCCCCGCGCCTAAAATTGTTACTTTTGCCATTTTAAATGCCACCCTTAAATCGCACCCGCAAAAATCAACCTTCTACTGAAAGAAATAATACCGGCAATCCAAATTAGTACTAAGACAATAGCCCACCACTATCTTAGTTATATCTGATACGCTTACATTCCAACTGCTTAAATCAATGGTGGATTCACCCTCATTCCGTGCCAATTTTATGGGCGGATGGTACACCCCATCGTTTGTTTCTACGCTAATTGTCGGGCTGGTTTGCACAAAACAATCTTCACTTAAATCGGAATCGGCAATCAACGCCCTAATTTCAGCTAAGGTAGCTTCCCGGGTGGTGGTGCCGACACGGATCATCCATTTATAATAAACCGTTGCCAGCTTTCCGGCTTCGCTGGTAGTAAGTTTCATGACTGGGTAAATGACATTTTCGGTTAACCCCACCGCCACCGCCGCCGAACCTTGAATATTGTGAAACGTATAATTGGCCCGTCCGGAAACCTCGTAAGTATAGGATCCGCTGGGGACCACCTCCGGCGTAACATAAGAACTGTTTACAGAACTACCTTCAAACGTGCTAACGCTCCAGCCGTAACCGATTGCCGTAAAACCAGCGATAGCCGTTTTACCATTTCCCACCATGTCATAAACCATTTGCGGAAACCTTAGTGTAGCCGGAGTCCCCGCCGCTGGTTTATCTGATCCCCCACTGCCTTCCGTCGCGTAAAAGAAAAATTGATAGCTATTTGGAATAGCGTAATAATTTTCATACCATTGATCCTGCATTAGAGCCAGCTCACCGCTGGTCAGGCCATTGCTTTTTCCGATTTGCACAATCACATCCAGCATAAATGCTTTGCTTTCCAGGAAATCAAAAACCCCGTTGCCGTCAACATCTACATTTGTAAACTGAGTCATCATCCCGTCAATTTCACCGTATAAATTTGCGGTGGCTAGATCCATATTTACGTTCGACAACAAATCATTTAACCCAATTGACGGGATCGCCTCGATACTAGTAGTATCAATTTCAATTGTACCCAAATTGGTTGTGGTAGTTGCCGGATCCATCAGCGGCAGGGAATGCCAATCTACTTGATCCTGGCGCAAATATCCCAGAAGAGTAATGGTAGTGCCGGTTTGGTTATAAAATCCTACGGCATACGGGTAGCCACTCTTTACTTTGATAGTAAAATTACCGTCGCTATCCAGCGTAGCAGAATATTTATGGTTAGTGGATGCAATTGCGACAATATTGGTTACCGACAAATCAGAAAGAGCTCTTCCTCCGCGCGCCGAAACGGTTCCAACTTTTCCGGAAATTGTGTAATTAGTAGTATCACCACCGCCGCCGCCGCTTCCCCCGCCGCAACTTATAACTAAAGTTAATCCCAACAAACCAACCAGCAAGCAGAAAAATGTCCTTTTCATACCTAAATTATGCGCTAACGCAATAATCTGTCAAGCCGGATGCCAAAAAATCGTGTACAATTAATTCATGCAAAGTATTTTTCGCCGCAAATTAATCGCTCCGGCCCTTTCCGTTATCTTATTTGTCTTTATTCTTGCCGCCTGCGGGCAGGTTGCGCCAAATTCCTCCGGCCCCATTTTTACCGACCCCCTAGTAAAAATTGCACTGCTTTCAGATGATGCTTTTATTACTACGCTTTTTTATGAAGCCATTGCGCTGGAACCACGGCTCAACCAAGCCGATACCCAAGTTCATATCGGGTTTTGGTCGCTTTATCCTAACCGTGCACATTTGATTGTTCTATTGGATGATATCAATAATTACTCTTCTACGCTGGAAGCAATTCAGCGGGCAATTTGGGATGAAGGCACCACCACCGCAACCTCAAAACAATACCCGTCATATATTACCATGAACCATGAATACTGGTATGAACGTGCCGCCGGCTCCGGTGGAACTGTAACCATTGAAGGAAAAACCTATACCGATCCCTATCCCGTAACTTCTACCCAGGCTGATCTGATTTGGGGGTTATATTCCCAGCGCTACACCGATATGTCTACATTAATCCATCAAGCTACCGGAAAAACGGTTGAGGCATGGTGCTTTGTTCAAGGGGCCCGCGCGGTACGTATCTTTTATTCTTTTGAACTACCCGAATTAGTTACCATCGAAGCACTGGGCGATGTAATTGTTAATTTTGCGCTGACAACCGAAGCCAGCTGGCAAAACCCCGCGCAATGGGTGGTTGGGACCACCAATGCACCGACACCGGAGCCGTAGAGATAATCCTTTTTTATCTAAACCGCACATGCTAAAATTAACTACATTGGAGGTGCAAAAATGGCCAGCAAAGAACAAACCAGCAACAAAAATGTTAAAAAAGCCCCTAAATTAACGCTGATGGAAAAACGCGCGCTGAAAAAAGAAAAGCGTAAAAACCAGGCGCAATAATTCGTGCCCAAAAAGCGCCACCAGTTAAATCTGCATTACGCAAAGCATCGGTATGTTTTACTCAATAAACCCTTTGGCGTACTGCCTCAGTTTACCGATAAACTTGGCCGTCCCACCCTTAAAGATTTGGTTCCGATTACAAACATCTATCCGGTCGGTCGGCTCGATTTTGACAGCGAAGGCCTGATGCTCTTGACGAATGACAAAGCTCTTAACCATCAACTCAGCTCGCCCAACAGCAAACAGCCAAAAACCTATTGGGTGCAGGTGGAAGGCATTCCGGCGGACGCAGAGCTAGCGCCAATACGTAATGGTATAGTAATTGAAGAACAAAAAACATTGCCCGCCGAGGTAGAAATAATCTCCGAGCCAAAGAATCTTTGGCCGCGGCCAAAACCAATCCGCTTTAGAAAAAACAAACCGACGGCTTGGCTTAAAATAACGCTTTATGAAGGACGTAACCGCCAGGTGCGCAAAATGACTGCGGCCACGGGATTTCCCTGCCTGCGACTGATTAGAGTTGGTATTGGTGCTTTTAAACTAGAAAACCTGCAACCGGGAGAATATCGAGAGATATTACCGGTTGCAGGCTCAATTTCTAACAAATATTAACAACATTTACCGGTTGTGCTATTTTTGTCTTTACTGCATTTGCAGCAGATGCACATGGCACAAGTTTTTAACAACACAAAAATCACAATCAATAACGCAATCTGTCCAAATAATGTCCAACTCATGATTTACCTCCTATCGAATTAATTTGTTTAGATAGAATAACATACAAAATACTAAACTGCACTTTTATTTTACTCGACGCTTGAGTGGATTAAAGGAGGAATAGTGCTACGGCAAATTGTGCCCCGGTGGGTTGGATAGGATGAAAAACTCAATGGAACCGATAATGCAAATGATGAATTAGTCGACGGGCAAACACCTCTGTGACCGCAACTGGTTTTCAAAACGCTTTTGTTAAAATGTAACTACTTTATCGCTTTCTTTTACTATTTCATACATATCTTTCAGTGTTGAAATCGGGCACATTTCTGACCCTGCTTGTTCTCTAGATTTGATACAGGTTCCACAAGCATAAACTTTGCCCCCGAATTTTATAAGCTTATCGGCTTGCTCAATGGTATTGAATTTATCTGTGCTAACTTTTTGATACTCAACACCTTTGCCCATAAAAAAAACCTTAACCTCGTCCTTTTGTCCTAAAGAATAATTGGCATACCGAAGAGCGTTCCAACACGTTTCCGCATCGTTGCTAGCAATAATTATCCCAATTTTCATTTTATCCCCCTTTTTTTGAAATCACAATGCCATAATGATACGGCTTTAAATCAAACAGGCCTGGATTATAAAATCCTGCCTCTTGTGCCCACTTAAGGCATTGATCCGGCTTGGGACGAATCGCCATCGATGGTCCACGGGGAGTAGTTGGGTCATAATTCCAATGGAGGATGCCGGCCTTTCCTTCCGGCTTGAGTATCCGGTATGCTTCTTTAAGCAAGGCAACTGGAGTTTCAAGGTGAAGAATATTAAAAAGCATGACATAATCCACACTTTCTTTTTTTAACCCCGACCCTTCAGCCATAAAATCACGTAAAATCGCCTCAATATTTTTTAAACCATGCGTTGTTGCTTCATTTAAAGTAGCGCTAATCATTTCAGGATCAATATCAAGTGCAAAAACATTGCCTTTGATGATCTTGGCAACTGGAATAGTGAATGTGCCATAGCCGCAGCCAAACTCTGCTACATCAACCGTTTTTTCGCTTATGCCGAGTGTTTGGATAATCTTTTCCGGCTGAAAGAACTTTTCCCACATTTCACGATCAGGCATTCCGCTATCTCTTATTTTCATGATTTTATTTTCCCCATTTTTTAAGCGTCTTATTTACATTGGTTAGTTGCTCTATGAGGACCTGCCGCATAATGTCACAGGCTTTAATGACTTTCGGATTGGCAATTCGATAGAATATATTAATTCCATCTCTTCTGGCTTTAACAATGCCTTTGGCTCGCATCAAGGCAAGATGTTGGGATAAATTAGCTTTTTTGATTTTTAACTTGGATAACAATGCCCCAACTGACAATTCCTTATCTCGCAGAGTATTTATAATTTCTATTCTTATAGGGTTAGCCAAAGTTTCGCAAATTTCCGCATGTAATTCATATAGCTGTTTCATTGTTTCGAATATTATAAACAATACCTTGCCGCTTGTCAATCTTAACTAGGATAAAACAATGCACAGAATATCAAAGAAATTTGCACAAAACGACAGCTAGCTAGGATAAAAAACTCAATGGAGCCAATAATGCAGATGATGAATTGAGGAGCGAACATGATATTTCTTGACGAAGAAAAATTAATGACCCCTTTTGCTTAAATAATTTGATAAACAAACTACTACAAATTCAACTATTACACCATATACTATAACTTTAGGCAAAAATTCCTTCCAAAATATCCATTCCCACACCGCACCTTTAGAGGTTTCTATAAAAGCAATGCCAACAACAATAGCAAAAACTAAAACATAAACCTGTTTTGCCGTAAATTGTTCATCATTCATATAATCCCCAAAGCCACAGTTAATTAAGGCATCAGAATTTTTCCTGTCTTAACGCCCCGGCCAGTCATGGCCGATAACCCGATCTAATCAAATTAATTAACCAAGTGCCCTTCTCAATGGCAACTTCTTTGCTTATTGTTATGCCATAGCGTTTTTTATATAGCTTTTGGGATTGACTTATTTGCTGGTCGTTAAGCATTTAATGCTTGAATTATAGCAAACAATTGATCCCAAGTTAAACCAGTTAGGAATAAATAACCACCGTTTTTATCTATCGTTTAGCCAAACATTTGCCATTATTGTAATAAAAAGTGCAGTTAACGAGATGCCCAAAAAAGAGGTAATCACATAAAGCATTATATAAATAAACCCCATATTTTTAAGTAGCTCGGCATTCGCCCCAAATGTAAAGAGAGCACCAGAGGTCAAAATAATCCCATCTGACATGCCAACTTTTGATGAAAAAATTAGCAAGACAATCAAAAACCAAATAAACATTGCTATAAGTGGACAAAAAGGTCTAATTCCATAACCTGTCAGAAGCTCTACGAATAGAAAATCGGTTAATCTGTGAATATTATGAACGCTTTGCTTGTTGAATTTTGATATGGCCTGTCTTTGCCTGAAAAAGTAATCACGTGATTTTGATGTTACGCCACCCGACAGATAAGCCTCCTTAATCCCCTTATAAATCTCGGCAAATTGTTTTTCTTCAAAAGTCGAATTATCTTTTGAAGCACTGATTTTCCTTATTGGCAAAGCGATCTCAGTGTTCTCATCAAATTTACAATCAATAAAAATGTTTTCCTCAAAATAACAATCGTTGAATTTAACATTCGAACAACTAGTATGCGTAAAAGCTGTTTTTCCAATAAAATCACAACCCTTAAAGATAACATTTTTTAGAGAGGCCCCATAAAAACTACTGAGATGAAATGTGCAGCTTGTAAATTCACAATTCATAACATAAATAAAGCTAAAATTACATCTAAAATATGCCTTTCTAAATATAGAATTAGAGAAATTTGCATAGGAAAAGTTTATCGCCTCAAAATTATCGTTCTTAGGAAAATCTATCTCCACTCCAGATATTGGAAAACCCTTTAAGTCCCATTGGTGTTCAATAAATCCAAGTCTACCTGCCTCAAAATCGACTTGTAAAAAATCCTCTCCCGCACCAGCTTTTATTTTTTCAAGAATTGCCTTTTGCAATGCTTGGCCATCTGGAAAGCTAATCCATCGATCATGAATTTTTTCAACGTCTTTTACGGGTAATTGAGGCAATAAATAATTGGGGATATAAACCATATTATGATAATTGTATTACTTCAATGAAACTATTTCAAATCTGAATGTTAATTCAAATTAGAGAATAACCTCCGAAATCACCCTCATCCAGTTAGACAATCGTTAGATAAACCGGGTAGGCCAACGGTGTAATCGTTAGAAAGCGGTTGAAAAACCAGCAGTAAAATGGCGGTATCAAGCTAAATTTTTAAGTATACCCCCGACAGGAGTTGAACCTGCGACCAACGGTTTAGGAAACCGCTGCTCTATCCACTGAGCTACGGGGGCTAGCAAGAATTATCTTTTGATTCCACGAATATACTTCTTAACTGCCGCTTTTGTCAATTCAGACAAATTTACATATTGCTTGGCAAAACACGGTGATTTGCCTTGGGTTAATCCCAAAATATCGTATAAAACCAAAATCTGGCCATCGGTGTACGGCCCTGCCCCGCAACCAATGGTCGGAATTTTTACCGCGGCGGTAATTTTTTTAGCGACAGCTGGTGGAACACACTCTAAAACCAGCGCAAAAACCCCGGTTTTTTTCAATAATATAGCTTGCTGCAATAGGACTTTTTCTTCAGCCGGAGTTTTGCCCACAATTCTCGGCCGGCCAAACTTTTTAATATCCTGCGGGGTAAATCCAATATGCCCCATCACCGGTATGCCAGCTTTCAGGCACTGCCGGATTAATGCTAAATGCCGCACACCTTCAATTTTTATGGCCTCGGCCCCTGCCGCCATCAGGCGCTTGGCATTTTTAAACGGTTGACGGGCAAAACCTTGCAAGGGAAAATCTGCTACCAACAACGCCCTCTTTACGCCGCGCCGTACAGCTTTTAAATGGTGGAGGATTTCCTCCATAGTTACCGGTAAAGTATTTTCGTAACCCAATACCACATTCCCCAGTGAATCGCCCACTAAAATTACATCTATCCCTGCACTATCCAATATTTTGGCAAACGGGTAATCGTAGGCAGTCAGCGCAGAAATTTTCTGGCGGCGTTGTTTGAGTTTTTTAAGCAGGGATACGGTCACTTTGCGGTTTTTTTCTTTAAAATTGGCCATGGGATAATATCCGTTTTCGTTCCATCAATTTTGTAAAGGTTAAATAATTTTTCTTCGAGCATCTCCCGGGTTAAAAAGCGGGTTAAAAACCCGTTTTCGGCAACGGAAATGGTTCCGGTGCGCTCCGAAACCACAATTACCAGGGCATCGGTTTGTTCGGTTAATCCCACCGCCGCCCGGTGGCGGGTTCCCAACCGCTTATCCAGCAAGCGGCTTTCCGACAGCGGCAAAAGGCAGCCCGCCGCCAGCATCCGCTCCCCCTGAAAAATAACCGCCCCGTCGTGGAGAGGGCTGCGCGGGGAAAAAATTGATACAATTAATTCTGCTGAAGTCATGGCATCCAACCGAACTCCCGATTCCAAAAATTCGGTCATGCCAGAATTTCTCTCCAAGACCAAAAGCGCGCCGATCTTATTTTCGGAAAGGATTTCCACCGCGCGCACCAAATGCCGGATAAACCATGATCCGTGCGGCTCCGCCGTAAACCCCATCTGACCCAAAATCTTACTGCGGCCAAAACGCTCTAACGTCCGGCGCAACTCCGGCTGAAAAATGATAATCAACAGCACCAAAATGACTGCGGTAAATTTTTCAAACAACCAATTGATAGTATAAAATCCAAAAAATCTCCCTGCCGCGTAAATTGCCAGCAGCAGCAGCACGCCCCGGATTAATTGTACCGCGCGCGTCCCCTTAATCCACACTAAAATATAGTAGATAATTACGGAAACAATTAAGATGTCGATTACGTCTACAAAGCGAAAAGTTATTGGATAATTGAACATATATTATTACCTAAACCAGTATATCATTCCTCACTAAATCTTTGTATGTCTCTCTTTTTATGATTAATTTGGCCTGCCCGTTATTCACCAAAACCATTGCCGGCCGGGGCACCCGGTTATAATTACTGGCCATAGAGTAATTGTAGGCACCGGTACAAAAAGACACTAACAGGTCGCCGCGCTTCACTTCGGGAAGCATTACATCTTTAAATAAAACATCACCGGATTCGCAAAATCTTCCGGCCACGGTTGCCGCAATTCTCTTTGAATCGGGCGGATAACGGTTGGCCAGTACCGTATATTTAGCTCCATACAAAATGGGACGCGGATTATCTGACATACCGCCATCGACTATTACATACCGGCGAATGTCCGGAATGTCTTTCACCGTACCGACACGATAAATGGTCAAACCCGCCTCCCCCGCAATCGACCGCCCCGGTTCCAGAACCAATTTGGGAGCAACGATGCCAGCCGCGGGGCCTTTTTCGTTAATAACTGCCGCAATAGCTTTAGCATATTCTTCGATCGGCGGCACTTCTTCGTTTTCCAAATATCCAATTCCAATGCCGCCCCCAAGGTTTAATTCGGCAATCTCCAGGCCTGCGCCAGTGAATTTTGCGGCCAAGCCAATCAGCACAGCAGTTTCCTTGGCAAACGAGCCGGGATCAAAAATTTGCGAACCGATGTGGGCCTGCACACCGACAAAATTAAGATTATCCGCAGATTTGATCGCCGTAATCAGGCGCTCCAGGTCGGATTGCGGAAAACCAAATTTTGAATCGGTCTGGCCGGTCTGGATAAATTCATGGGTATGGGCTTCTACTCCGGGGTTCAAGCGCACTAAAATATTGGCTTTGGTCCTATGTTTGCGCGCCTGTTCATTTAATTCGGCTAATTCTTCAAAATTATCCACCACAAACCGGCCTACTTTAATTTTTAACGCCTCTTTAATTTCGCGCGGCGATTTGTTGTTGCCGTGAAAATAAATGGCTTCAGGATTGGCGCCGGCTTTAATGGCGGTATACAATTCACCGCCGGACGCAACATCAAAACCAAAATGCTCCTGCGCAATAATTTTGATTACCGAAAGCGTGGAAAGCGCTTTGGAAGCATAGATGAAGCGGGTATTGGGATAGTAATGCTGGAAAGCTAGCTGGTACTCGCGGCATTTTTGCCGCAGAGTTTCCTCATCAATTACGTAAAGCGGCGTGCCAAACTTTTCGGCCAGCGCCGCCACCGAAACGCCCCCCACTTCAATGGCCCCGTCCGGTAAAATTTTTGCGGTAGAGGGAAAAGTCATTGATGATTACTCCTTAACCGACGTCTTGGGAAGTTGCATCAGCTTATACTCTAAACTATCCACCAGCGCCTGCCACGAGGCCTCAATCACGTTGGTCGAAACCCCCACCGTCACCCATACCTTATCTTCATCCGCCGATTCAATTATAACGCGGACTTTGGCCGCAGTGCCTTCTTTGCTGTCTAACACCCGCACTTTATAATCGGTTAAGCGCACGCTCTCAATTTCCGGATAAAATTCGATCAGCGCTTTGCGGAGTGCCGCATCCAGCGCGTTGATTGGACCATCCCCCTGGGCGCGGGTTTCGCGCTCCTGCCCCTTGATTTCTAAAACCAGCTTGGCGTGCACCGTCGTATCCTGGCGGCCTTCTTTAATTGAGGAAACCTTAAACTCTTTTAGTTTGAAAACCGGTTTTGCCTGCCCTACCGCTTTTTTGACCACCAACTCAAATGATGCCTCACCTTCTTCAAAAGCAAATCCTTCGTGTTCCAACTGCTTCAATTGATTAAGCAGCTTTTTTAAATGCGGCGAGTCGCTAGTCAAATCCACGCCGTATTCCTTGGCCTTAAAAATCAAATTGCTGACGCCCGAAAGTTCGGAAACGGTAACATGCCGTTCGTTGCCAACTTTTTCGGGATTGAGATGCTCGTAAGTTTCCGGATTTTTTAATACCGCACTCACGTGGATTCCGCCCTTATGCGTAAAAGCGCTTCTCCCTACAAATGGCTGATTAGGCGGCGGTACCATATTGGCAATCTCGCTGATATGTCGTGAAAGCTCGGTTAAAGTTTTAAGTTTTTCAGGCGCAATAACTTTTTTCCCTAACTTCAACATCAAAATTGGGATGACCGAACATAAGTCCGCGTTGCCGCAGCGTTCGCCATAACCGTTGATGGTACCCTGAACGTGCAATGTCCCGCATTTTACCGCCATACATGAAACCGACACCGCGCAGCTTGAATCGTTATGGGCATGTATGCCTAGCGGCGTTTTTAAATGCGGCAAAATTTTTCCGATAATATCCTGGACCTCAAACGCCAGCGACCCGCCGTTAGTATCACACAACACCAAATAATCTGCGCCGGCGCGCTCCGCGGCTTTTAAGCATTCCAGCGCATATTTGGGGTTGGCCTTATAGCCATCAAAAAAATGTTCGGCGTCAAACAACACTTCGCGGCCGTGCTGTTTTAAGTAACGCACCGAATCTTCAATTAAGGTCAGGTTTTCTTCGTGCGAAATTTTCAGCGCGTCTTTTACGTGAAAATCCCACGCCTTGCCAAAAATTGACACTGCCGGGGTTTCAGATTCAAGCAGTGCTTGTAAATTAGGGTCTTTCTCTGCCGAAAACTTGGCCCGGCGGGTAGATGCAAACGCCGTTAATTTTGCATGCTTCAATTTTAGGTCGCGCGCTTGCAGAAAAAATTCGATATCTTTAGGGTTAGAACCCGGCCAGCCGCCTTCAATATAATGCACACCCAGGTCGTCCAGCAGTTGGGCAATTTTCAACTTGTCCTTTACGGTAAAGTTGATGCCCTCCATTTGCGAGCCGTCGCGGAGGGTGGTGTCTAAGATTGTAATTTGTGTGTTTGGCAAGATTAACTCCTATTGAAATTATAACATCATGTTGCCGTCGCTACATAATAGGTTGCTTTCCCTTTTCCTTTTTTAACAATCAGTCCGCGAGCAATCAATTTATTAAAATCCACATTACGGGTGGCTTTTTTACGTTTAGTAATTTTCGCATATTCTTTATCCGTGATATGCTGGTGTTTTACAATATAATCCAAAATTTGACGAAGATGTGGCAGCAATGGTTCTTCTCCTTCAGCAACCGCCGCCTGCATGAGCTTGCCTACCCTTAACAGCTCATCAATTATCCCATCCGTAAAATATTCTAACCAGGCAGTAAAGCTCACCTTATCTTTTTCATCATAATAATTGCCGGCTATCCCCACTTGTGAAAAATATTTCCCAACGTTTCGGTTATAATAATTCTCAAAACTAAAAAGGTTAAAAGTATTTAACCCCATTGACGCCAACAAAATCTTGGTGGCCAGCCTGGCCGACCGGCCATTCCCATCCATAAATGGATGGATAATTACAAATTGCTTATGGAAAATTCCCGCTAATATCAGAGGATCAACCCTCTCCTGATTGCTGCGGATAAAATCCAGCAATTCAATTAGTAGAGTTTTAACCTCTGCCTGGTCCGGCGGCCAATAAATAGTTTGTCCAGATCTGGGATCATTTACAAAGACCGGCTCCTGGCGCAAACGGCCGCACCGAGCAGATGATAACAGGCCTTTCGTTACCATTTTTTGGATTTTCTGCACCAGATTAATATCCAGCGTGACTTTGCCCTGAAAGATCAGCTGATTTAACTCTTTCAACGCCTGGTTATAATTGACGATCTCTTTTTCTGTATCACGCAGATTTTTGGGGTGATTTTTTAAAATCCGCTTAACTTCGGTCAGCGGCAGAGGATTTCCCTCAATGCTGGTGGAAGTAAAGGTGGAAAGTTCCCGTGCTTGTCTTTCCAGTACTACTACAACATTTTTTTGCAGGTGACGACGGTTCAGATCTGTAATCAGCGACGTAATTCTCTTGATATTAGCCAGTAATTTGGCAGTAATGGTATATTTAGGCTTAAATCCGTTTTTGACCATGGACGAATCGTAGACGAATCGTGGACGATTGTCAAGCTGCACTTCACCCATTAACATTGTGCGCTGTCGCGGGAAGTTGTAGGCGGATTAAGTTAATCACTGAAACAATAGCCAGCGATGAGCCACCCATGTTCTTCATGAGATAACAGGCCGAGATCAAGAAGATACTTCCGTGCGCGTGCTTGATCAAATTGTTCGGCTATTTCATTGGCTGTAGAGCTGTGCATATTCCATAAAATCTGAAGCTCACTATTATCACCATTTTTCGCCAAATAGTATGCTTTACAAATCTGGCCAGCGACATCCTCCCCATCAGTATTTACTTTTCTCAAGATCCGAACGGCCTCTTTGCCGCCAATCTTACCTAATATTTCTGAAACATTAGCGGTGGCATGTCTCGGATCAAATGTGTCTACAATTTTTTCTAATGCCGGTAAGGCCTTTTGTCCCATCGCAACAATTTCTTCTTTGTGATGCGGGAAAAAGGCCAGCGTTCTTAAGAAATCCCCCTCTTCATTGGACGGTGCTTCTTTAATTTTTAGCATTGTTCTTGCTGCTCTGCAGGCAAACCAATAATTTCTGGGTGACTTAATAATTTCCCATAATGTTTCAGTAAATTGTTCCTCGCGAAATTCATCAATTAGTTCCAAAGTGCGCTTAAATGTTCGCCAATCACCTGTCAAGAGAGCATGCTGCATGGCAATATTTCTTCTGGATTGGTAATTTTCAAAATAATTATTTATTTCATGGATATCAAAATTTTGTAATTTACTAATTATTTTTTCGGTGTTTTTTCCCTCGAGCACTAGTAAACTAACGTACAAACCAACTCTTCGATAAATTGGGTATGCCTCGCGTGTTTCTATTCTTCCTTGGGATTCAGCCAACAATATACAATCTCGAATCATACGTTCAACCGATTCCGCATTTTCATGCATAAACTCAAACCGTCCGAATTGCTGTTGAAGATAATTTTTGTTTGCCGGAGCATGGCGCGGATATACTTGCACGTCGGCTTCCGCCTTTTTAAGCCGGACCCCCCCGGCTAAATAGTAACCTCCCAGAACAAACGTTAGCGTTTCGGGTGATAGTGGGCTAAAATCTTTTGCAGAACTAGGACCAACAAACGGCAACATTGCTCTTGGGGTTAATCCAGCGCAATTCATTCGATCCATGAGTTCCATCGTCCAGGAATCGATTTTACTATCTGCAAAGCGGGCAAACATCCAGTGTCCCGTTTCAGCTTTAATTGCGCTGTCAATACTGCCGCCTTTTTGTTTTCCTAATGTTGGAGAAAAAATATCAATTGAGCAGTAAATTGCCCTATTATCAGCATTATCGTAACTTGGGCTTCTCCCATCTTCAGAGCTTTTAACAAATTTTCCGAAATCTTGATTTAAGCCAACTAAGCCCACAAAGCTTTCTATGAGCCGCATTTCCAGCCAAAGGGTTTTGCAATATTCGTCCCTGACGGCTGGGGGCATGCCAGCACAACTCTTCTCATCGAAGACCAATTGCTGGCTCCAAGCTTGGTATCTTTCAAATTGGGCCAAACCGGCTTCACCTGCCCGAGCAAAAAATTCAAATTGTAGCAGTGACGTTGTATCGCGCATTGAAGGCATTTGTACTTGAGGTCGAATTCGTTCCCAGAATTCACCCCTGATCCTGCCAAAATTATCTGCATCAACCGAGGGGATTCTTCCCCACTCTCCGTAAAACAGTGTCCAAGCCACTTCGGCCGAAACGGATTGGGCCGCAACCATTTGTTTAAGGCTATAGACGGTAAACGACAAGTATTCTTTTTGCGTGTCGGTTATGCCCTGGAGCGTTTCTTCTGCAGGTAAACAATCGATGTAATGGTCAATATTTTTTGGCACTTCATGGAAGGTCAAAGAGTGGACAATGCGTCTTCGCACCGTTTCATCAATGGTGATCAGCGTTTGCCTACGGGTTATGAGGTCACCCGGCAAACGGTATTTGTACGAATGCGCGTAACGTAATGCTGCCCGTGTTCTTTCTAATATGCCGGCCATTATAATAGCTCTCCAAACTTTCAGTTTGACTATATATATATCGTAACTTTTTACCCCAAATTTCGTTTTCTGGCGCCCAAATTATCTGGTATACTTTAATCAAGTATGGACCTTTTCTCTAAAAACGAAGACCTCGCCAAACTCTCTTATGAAGAACTAAAAAAACACGCCCAAACCTGCACTAAATGTCCGCTACATAAAGGCCGCACCAAAGTGGTTTTTGGCAACGGGCCGGTACCCTGTGATTTAATGTTAATTGGTGAAGGCCCCGGCGAACAAGAAGACCTAAGTGGATTGCCTTTTGTCGGTCGCGCCGGACAGCTTTTGACCAAAATTTTTGAAGCGGTTGAAATTGACCGCGAAAAAGATGTTTATATCGCCAACACGGTAAAGTGCCGCCCACCGGAAAACCGCGCTCCCCTCTCCCCCGAAACCGAGGCCTGCTGGCCTTGCCTGGAAGCGCAAATCAAGCTAATAAACCCAAAAATCATACTGCTGGCCGGTGCTCCGGCAGTTAAAGTAGTGTTAAAAACCGAAGAAGGTATGACAAAGTTGCGCGGCAAATGGTTTAAATTTCCCGGCACCAACATTGATGTCATGCCAATCTTTCACCCGGCGTATTTATTGCGCAATCCATCCAAAGAGGTTGGCAAGCCCAAATGGTTAACCTGGCAGGATATGAAGGAAGTAAAAAACGCGCTGGATTTTTTCCATCAGGTTAAATCATTGGAAAAAGGTGGCAAAAAATGAAAGTTCGCATTGCCGGCATTCAAATGGACGTCTATACCGGTTACGTTGATGATAACCTGAAGCGCGCCGCACGCTTAGTTGACCAGGCCGCAAAGTTCAATCCCAATTTTGTGATTTTTCCCGAAATGTTTGCCACCGGTTTTGCGTTTAACGAGCTCACATTATTTGCCGAAAAATACAAAGAAACCTTTGAGGTCTTTTTTAAAAAATGTGCGGCGCAAACCTCGGCTTATATTATTGGCGGATCCATCCCCGAAGTTGACGGCGGGAAACTGTATAATACCTGTTTCATCTATTCTCCAGAGGGCGAAAAAGTAGCCCGCTACCGCAAAGTCCACCCTTTCCCGTTAACCGGTGAAGATCAGTTTTTTGAACACGGCAAAGAGCTGTTGGTGTTGCCTACGCCTTACGGCAAAATTTCGGTAGCGATTTGCTACGATTTGCGCTTCCCCGAATTAATTCGCGCTAAAACTCTAAAAGGCGCAGAGATTTTGTTTGTGCCGTCACAATTTCCTAAGCCGCGCGACGACCACTGGGAAATTGTCTTGCGCGCCCGCGCCATTGAAAATCAGATTTTTGTCATCGGGGTAAACCGCATCGGCGGAAAACGCTTGAAACATTTTGGCAAATCATTGGCAATTGATCCCATGGGTAAAATCATCAGCAAGCTGGGAGAACGCGAAGGTGTATTAAAAGCCGAAATTGACACGGCGGACATTAACCGGATTCGCGAACTCATGCCACACTTAAAACACCGTAAACCGCATGTATATAACTCATGATATATAATTTATGAAATCAAAAGTTTTCTGTATTAAATCCGTAGCCAAGCTTCCCCAATTACTCAGCCAAATTGATTTGGCGCAATACTTTAATGCCAATGATTTTATCGCCTGCAAAATTCACTTTGGAGAAAGGGGCAACCGGGCATATTTAAAGCCGCAAAACGTCAAATCAGTGGTGGCCGCAGTGCAAAAAATCTCACTGCATGTTTTCTTAACCGATTGCAATACCATTTACAAGGGTTCCCGCTCGGATTCAGTTGAGCATATTAAAACCGCGCAGGAGCACGGCTACGACTTTGCTCCGGTAATTATTGCCGACGGATTGCATGGCCACAGCACAATTGAAGTGCCGGTAAATCTCAAATATTTCAAAAGCGTAAAATTAGGCAGTGCGGTGGTGGAGGCCGATGCCCTACTCTGTCTAACTCATTTTAAAGGACACGACGTTTGCGCTTTTGGCGGGGCAATTAAAAATTTGGGGATGGGGTGCGGAACGCGGGCGGGCAAGCAACTGATGCATGCAGATATTAAGCCGGAGGTTAATCCGGATAAATGCACCGGTTGCGGAAAATGTGTCCAGTGGTGTCCAACAAATGCAGTAGCATTTGAAATCCGAAATCCCAAATCCAAAACCCAAAAGGCGCAAATTGATCCCGCCAAATGCATCGGTTGCGGCGAATGTGTTGCGGCGTGTAACTTTGGCGCCATTCGAATTGCCTGGGACGGGCAGCCCCATTCGGTCCAGGAAAAGATGGCCGAATACGCGGCGGGTGTCTTGAAAAACAAAGCTGGCAAGGCCGTTTATTTCAACTACCTGCTGGAAATTTCACCTAATTGCGATTGTTACGGCGAAAACGGCCCACCCATTGTGCCGGATATCGGAATTTTATGTTCTACTGACCCGGTAGCCATTGACCAGGCCTCTCTGGATTTAGTGAATCGGGCCGCCGGCAAGGATATTTTTAGGCAAATTTACCCTGACCTGGATGGCAACGTACAGCTGGCTTATGCCGAAAAAATTGGCCTGGGGACAAAAGAATATGAACTCATTTTTGGATAAAGATGAATTTAAAAAACTCGAAAAGGATTATCCTTTTCTTTCCCGCGCTCGGGAAATATTAGGCGATCACCCGACCGAACTGGAAGAAGATAATTTTACTATTATCGATATTGAAACCACCGGCCTGGACCCTGCCCAACATGAAATTATTGAGTTAGCCGCGCTAAAAATTGGTCAAAAACAGGTCAAGGAAATTTTTAATACCCTGGTTTTTCCGTTGAATGCGATTCCACCCCATATCACCCAAATTAACGGCATTTCCAATGAGATGGTGGCCGGTTATCCTGGGATAAAATCAGCCCTCAGCGATTTCAAGAAATTTATCGGCACGGATGTTTTAATTGCGCACAACACGGATTTTGACATCAATTTCATTAAACACCATTGCCTGCTGGCCTTGGGACAGCAACTTTCCAGCCCCAACATTTGCACCCTAAAGCTGGCGCGCTTTCTGTTGCCCAATTTGATCAACCATAAGCTATCTACCATTGCCCATTATCTAAAAATCCCAATCCCCAATGCGCACCGCGCGATTGGGGATTGCGAAACCACTTTTCAAATCTGGCTGAAATTATTGGAACTGATGAGGAAGAAAGACATTAACTCTAAAGCTGATTTGAAACAATTAGGGCTGATTTGCTAATTTTTAAATTTGGTTGTAGGATTGTTGCCAACCGGTTGACAGCTACCTGCTAAAAAATAAAAAAGAAGGACCGTCAATTATGGATTTCTTGCAAAACTTATACGCCAAAGCCAAAAAACTCAACAAAAAAATCGTTCTGACTGAAACCGATGACCTGCGTATTCTAAAAGCCGCCGAAATACTTTCAAAAAACAAAATGGCGCAAATCATTTTAATCGGCAAGCCGGAAAGCATTAATCAGCTGGCCGGCTCCCAGACAATTGATTTAAGCCAAACTCAAATGCTTGACCCTAAAACCTCTGAACACGTTAATCTTTTTTGTGAACAGCTTTACCAAAACCGCAAAAGTAAAGGCCTGACCAAAGAAGAAGCCGCTAAACTGATGCTGAACGACTATGATTACTTTGGCAGTTCACTGGTAAAAAATGGCTTGGCCGACGGCTTGGTCACCGGAGCCGCCCACTCTACCGCGCATACCATCCAGGCCGCACTGCACTGTGTTGGGCTAAAGGCCAAGCAGTCACTGATTTCCAGCTTTTTTGTCATGCTGCTGCCGGACCAAACTTTTGGCGTCAACGGTCTGCTTATTTACGCCGATTGCGGCGTAGTGCCGGATCCTACGGCAGAACAACTAGCCGAAATTGCAATCCAAACTGCCGACTCATTTAAAAAGCTGGTTAATGCCACTCCCAAAGTGGCCATGCTTTCTTTTTCCACCAAAGGCAGTGCCCATCATCCTGCAGTTGATAAAGTAATCCAGGCCACCGCCTTAGCCCAAAAAACGGATCCAACGCTGGCCATTGACGGAGAATTACAGCTGGACGCCGCTTTGATCCCGGAAATCGGGAAGAAAAAAGCAAAGGGCTCGCCAATTGCCGGCCGGGCCAATATTTTAATTTTCCCGGATTTATCCGCCGGTAACATTGGTTACAAGTTGACCGAGCGGCTGGGCAAAGCCATGGCGCTGGGGCCAATTTTGCAGGGTTGCGCTAAACCCATTAATGATTTGTCGCGCGGCTGTTCAACCGAAGACGTAGTAAATGTGGCGGTGATTACCGCCCTGCAGTAAATAATCATGCATCAATCTCAACTATCCGAAACCATC
>JBAZQH010000011.1:0-28746 GCA_041645285.1 Candidatus Margulisiibacteriota bacterium
CGCATGGGACAAGCCGCATTAATATCCAAAATCGACACTTGGGGATTAATTTCCAGCAGCCGTCGGGCCGCCTTTAACATAACGACCGGGTCATCTCCCAAAAGTTGTGCCGCCACCGGCACATCCTTGGGGTGCGGCAATAACGTTTCTTTTGCCTTTTCCCGGGAAGCATAAACCAGGGAATTTGAATCTGACATTTCAAGGAAGCAAAATTCGGCCCCCTGCTCACGCGCAATCAAACGGAAGGCCAAATCCGAACAACCGGCCAGGGAACCGGCAATAATCGTTTTTGGGTTAGACGCAATTAAAGCCAGCATCCGTTACCCGTGAATTATTTTCAAATATATAAGATAAAGCGCTAGCCCCAGGGTGACCAGATTGGCACAGATGATGGGAATAGAATTTAAAATCAACCCATAAATAATCCAAAAGACCAACCCCGCCGCCAGTAGCACATACATCACCAGAGACAAATCCCGGGTGTGCCGGGTATTATGCGCTTTTAGCACCTGCGGAACAAAGGCCGCCGTAGTTAAAATCGCCCCAATACTTCCAATCCAAAAGGTTAAATTCATTTAAGCAATTATATGCACATCTGCTTAATTGTCAAACCCTGACCGGCAAAACATTTTTGACATCTTCCCGCCAATTCAGTTAAAATCAGAGATGTATTGGAGGAACATACATGACCGCAAACTTTCTTTCCGGATTACCCATTGCTGAAGCCATCCTTGAAGAAATTCGCAGGCAAGTAACTCAATTAAAAGCACGCGGTATTACCCCGGGACTTGGCACGATTTTAGTCGGCGAAGATTCGGCCAGCGCCGGTTATGTCCGAAAAAAACACGAAGCCTGCACATCCGTTGGCATAGAATCATTCCACAAAGAAATTCCAGCCACTGCCTCGCAAAAAGATTTGATCCAGGCCGTGATTGAATTTAACCAAAACCCGGCCATCGACGGTTTTTTAATCCAAAATCCCGTCCCCAAGGGCTTTGATTTTAACGCCGCGGTGGAAGCGATTGATCCCAAAAAAGACGCGGATGGTCTGCATCCGACCAATTTAGGCAAACTGGTATTGCAGGAAGACGGCCCCCTCCCCTGCACCCCCGCCGGTATCGTCGAAATTTTAAAATACTACAAAATCCCCATCCAGGGAAAAGAAGTAGTAATTGTGGGCCGCGGCCCCACCTTGGGCCGGCCATTGTCATTATTGCTATCCATGAAAAGAGATTGGGCCAACGCGGCGGTAACCGTAGTCCACACCGGCGTAAAAAATCTAACAGATTATACCCGACGGGCAGAAATACTAATCTGCGCCATCGGCGTACCTAGTTTTATAAAACCCGACATGGTTAAACCCGGGGCGGTGGTGATTAGCGGCGGCATTTCCTGGCAAGGAAAAAAATTAATGCCGGACGTGGACGAAAGTGTAGCCGAAGTTGCCAGTTGGATTACGCCGCGGCTGGGCGGGGTGGGCCCGATTACAGTTGCCATGCTCCTCAAAAACACCATCAATGCGGCACAAAAGAGTAGAAGCTAATCTAACCTACAAATTAATCCTCGCACCAGAGATAATAATTGGCGAACCCACTAATAATGTCACATCGGTTGCCGAAGCGCCGTTTTGAGAAGTATGCGAAATATCGACAAGATAGAAGTCAGAGAAAAATGAAAGTTTATCCATAACCTTCAAATCCACCCCCACCAAACCAATCAAGTTGAATGTAGTGGTCGAAGTGGCCCCACCCGTACAACCAAAACCAAGTATTCCGCCGTCATAAACCGAAATATATTGGTTTACCTTAAACAGCGTCCAATCCCCCCATAAATAAGTCTGGAGATAAGTAGAAGTGGTTGAGCCAATGGTGGCATCGGAAGAATAATAAAGGTCAATGCCCACTTTGGTGGTAGGGTTAAGGTCCCAAAAAACTCCACCAAACCCAGGATACCGAGCCTCTACTCCAAGAGCAAAAATTGCCGGCGCCAATAAAATCAGGGCTAAACTTATTAAAAATAATTTTTTCATTTATTCCTCCCAAATTTAAAAGTTAACTATATTTATATTACCAAGCCCATATACTATATGCAAACTATATCTGGGACCCTTACAATTTGGGTTTCAGCTCAATTGGCAGAACAAAAAGCGGGATCCCCTGTTCATATAAATGCCTCTGTATAGAAAACAACGTATAGTTGTGTAACAGCCGCATCAACAGTGAATTTTTGGGGAAGATTATTTGCCCGCCAAAAAACGTAGAGTTAGGATGCTTTTCAATAATCTGCTTTGCGGCCTTGACTGCTTCTTCAACCGTGTCCGTACCGTATAACGTCACCCCTTCCGCGTGATAGCCAAAACGGTTTAACATATCTACATAATGGCTGATTTGTTCCTCTACTTTGCTTTTAATATTATCCAATTCATCTTGCCCTTTAAAAACTCCGGCATTAATTAACCCCAGCTGGACAAAAACAATATTTTTAAAGCCGCCGCCAAAAGATTTAAACAACGCGTGCAGGGCTTTGATGCCAATCCCAGTGTAATCCTTTACAAAAATTACCGCGGTACGCTCATGGGGATCAAACTGGGTTCCCGCCGGCAGCGGCTTAACTCCCAAAATCGACGGATCTTTTTCCACCTGCTGGATAATTACATCCATTTCGCGGCAAAGGCGGCGGGTTTGCAGATAGTTTTGCCGGATCATCCACATCAACAAGATAATCGTCCCGGTTATAAATAAAGTAATCCAGCCGCCATCATGAAATTTTAAGATGGTTACCGAAACCAAAATAAACCCGGTTAAGACCAAACCAACCCCATTCACTAATAGCTTTTTCATCCAACCTGGGGTTGCTTTGCGTGATTGCCACCAATGCCTTACCATTCCGGCTTGCGACAAGCAAAAGGTAATAAACACATTTATACTGTATAAAACCACCAAATAACCCACGTTGCCATTGGTGGCAACCATCAAAACCGCGGAGCTGATCCCCATAATTAAAATACCGTTCATGGCAACCAGCCGATCCGATAACAGCGCCAGGCGTTTGGGAACCCAGCGGTCGGTTGCCATGTTAGCCAAAACCCGGGGGCCATCAATAAATCCGGCCTGCGCGGCAACAAATAAAATGGCGGCTTCGGAAAAAAGCGTAATCAAAATCATGCCGTATCCCCAAATGCCCCAACCGCCCACCACCCGCTCAAACAAAATCGCATTTAAAGTTTTTCCCACCTGCGGTTCCACCCGGAAAAAAGTATAGGCAAACATCAACCCCAACACTACCACCGCCAGAGAAATCACCATATAACGCAAGGTCTTTTGCGCCGTTTTTACTCGCGGTTCTCTTAAAATCGAAACGCCGTTGCTGACCGCTTCAATCCCGGTATAGGTTCCAGCGCCCATGCTGTAGGCCTTCAGCACCAGAAAGACCATGCCCAGCATGCCCAGCTCTCTGGCGGAAGATTGGACATCTACGCTGGTAGCTTGAACCATTGTAGAAAAACCCATAATGTTTGGCAGAAGGGCACAAATAATCAGTACCGCATGCGTAATTACAAATGCCAAGAAAATTGGCATTAATACGGTAATCGATTCTTTGACGCCCCGCAAATTCAACAAAATCAAAATCATTAACCCAATCAACGCAAACCATAATTTATAGGCCAAAAACCCAACCGGCAATAAACTAAAGAGTGCGTCGGCCCCGCTCGCCACCGAAAGCGTAATTGTAAGCATGTAATCAATTAACAGCGCCGCCCCCGAAATCATGCCTACGGTTGGGGAAAGTAATTTACCCGCCACCAGGTATCCGCCCCCACCCTGCGGAAAAAGCTCAATAATCTGGTTATAACTTTCCGCAATGACAAAAATAGTGATCGCGGTGGCAATGGCAACAATGATTCCCAAATAAAAATGCCGGCCCAGGGTAATAAACGCTTCGGAAGGACCGTAACAGGAAGAGGATAATCCGTCCGCGCCCAGCCCTACCCACGCAAAAAACGCAACCAAGGAAAGATTGTGGAACACGGATCGATCCAGCGGGTTTTTGGCTTTTCCGATAAAAAAATTCTTCAGCCAGCCCAAAAAATTAAAACCGGTCTGGCTTTCGCCGTTTCGCATTAGGCCTGGTTATCTTCGACAAACTTGCGGATATCGTCCAGGTGCTCAAGAATTTTTTTGGCTTTGCCTAATCCAAACGAAAAAGGATATTTATCCTCTTCGCCGTTTTTTAACACTAACATGGGCTTCCCTTTATACTCTGACCGTTCTGCAATCATTGCTTTATCTCCTTCCGGGAACAAATTTTTCTGACGGTCGCGGCCCCGCCGCAGGCTGCAGAAGCCGCTATTGTGGAACATAACCTCCGGCTTGTCAATTCAAAATCTGCTATAATATATTATATGTATTTTGATTGGTATGGCTTATTGCAGGCCTCAATCGCATTATTTGTCATCATCGACCCCATCGGCAACCTGCCAATTTTCATGGGAATAACCGAGGGCTTAAGCGAAAAAGAACGCCTGAACCAATTTAACCAAGCCATTGTTTTGGCGCTGGCGCTCCTGGCGCTCTTTACCGTTTTCGGGTCATTAATCCTCAATCTTTTTCACATCAGCTTGCGCGATTTTAAAATTGCCGGCGGGGTGTTACTGCTCGCCATTGCCATCAACCTGATGCTGAAGGGGCAACACCGTCCCGAATCCGCCGAAGACGTGGGCATCATGCCGCTGGGGTGTCCGCTGCTGGTTGGTCCCGGAGCCATTACCACGGCCATGGTTTTGATCGGTGCTTTCGGCCTGACCGTAACCTCAATCGCGGTCGCCATAAATTTTATTTTGGCTTATTTTATCTTGTACTTTGGCGAGGTTTTTTACGAGCATATCGGAGGGCAATTTTTGAAAGCCGTGTCGCGCGTCATGGTTATTATTATTGCCGCCATTGCCGTAAAATTTATCTGCGACGGCATAATTGAATTAGTGCTCAGTTTTACCGTCGGTTAAATATTTAATCAACTTTTCTTTTTTTAGTGTTTTCAATGCTTTTACCACCTGGCGGTAATTTTTTTCCAATTGCGGCTGGAGCAGGGCTCGCTGAAAACTGCGCTCCTCGCCTTTGGGCACGTGCACCGCTTTCCCGGTAAAAGGATCGAGCCCCGTATAATACATGCAGGTAGCCGGGGTCATGGGCGTGGGGGTAAAATTTTGCACCTGCTCAACCCGGATATGATTTTTCCTTAAAAAAAGCGCCAGCTCCAGCGCATGGGATAAAGTACAACCCGGATGGGAGGCAATAAAATACGGCAGGACAAACTGCCGCCGGCCAGCCAGACCGCTCAATTTTTCGAACTTATCCTTAAACTCAAGAAATTTATTAAAAGACGGCTTCCCCATGACCAGCAAAACCTCTTCGCATAGGTGCTCGGGAGCCACCGAGAGCTGGCCGCTAACGTGGTGTTGCACTAATTCTTCTAAATACTCTTCGTCCAAGAGAGCAAGGTCATAACGCACCCCTGAATTGACAAATACATTCTTTATCCCCGCAATTTGGCGGATGGAGCTCAAAAGTTGCCGAGCGGGCGCCTGCAACCTTTGCCCCGTATTTTGCACCGCGCCCGCATTTTGCTCCGTGCCAAGATTTTTGCAAATGGCAGGATAAATACAGCTGGCGCGCGTACACCCTTCCGGCTTAGAGCAAGTCAGGCCATACATATTAGAAGTGGGCCCGCCGATATCCAAAATTTGCCCCTTAAAACCGGGCTGTCGCATGATAATTTCTTTCACTTCTTTTTTGATTGATTCGAGGCCGCGGCTGACCACATATTTACCCTGATGCTGTGCGATGGCACAAAAAGAACATCCGCCAAAACAACCGCGGTGCGAAACGGTAGAAAATTTCACAAAATCCCAGGCCGGGATGGGGCACCCTTTATACATTGGGTGCGGTAAACGCATGAAAGGCAGGGTAAACAGATTTTCAAATTCTGCAACCGACAAACTTTTGGGCGGAAACACTACCAGAAAGCGCCCCAGGCACGGCTGGATGATTACACGCGGACGGCGTTTGCGCCCTTCGGTATAGAAAAGCCGAAACGCCTCGGCGTATTGCCTTTTATCTGCCGCGACTTCTTCGTACGACGGCAACATCACAGCATCTTTATATTGAGAAATATCTTTCACGATAATTGCAGAATTATTAATATAATTTATACCATGTTGGGATTTGGGATTTTGTCCCGCCCCGCGAGAGCTTTGGGATTTCTTCAGCTGCTCCGCAATTTCCAAAATCGCCTTCTCACCCATCCCGTAAACCAGGTAATCCGCTTTGGCGTCAAACAAAATGGGGCGGCGGACCAAATCACTCCAATAATCATAATGCGCAAACCGCCGCAAACTGGCCTCTACCCCACCCAACACCACCGCCACCCCCGGAAAAAGCTGTTTAATTTTGTTGGTATAAACAATCGCCGCACGGTCTGGGCGGTGTCCGGCTTCGTTATTGGGCGAATACATGTCGTTGCGGCGGATTTTCTTATCTGCAGTGTAATTGGCCACCATCGAATCCAAGTTGCCCGCCGAAACTCCAAAAAACAGCCGCGGACGTCCCAGGCGCAAAAAGTCGCGGTCGGATTTCCAGTCAGGTTGGGCAATGATCCCAACCGAAAAGCCGTGCGCTTCCAAATAGCGGGCAATTAAAACTGGGCCAAAACTGGGGTGGTCAATATACGCGTCGCCGGTGACAAGAATAATGTCCAAAGGGGATTTTAATTCAGATTGGTCAGTTGGGAGAAAAGGCATAACAGAATTATAACATCACGCACGCGATAAAAATCCGATCAACCACGCCTTCCCCGGCGGCAATGCTGTTTTTTAGCTTGGAGGGCTTCCCGCCCCATTAAATATTCCAACATTCTTTGTGCCGCAATTCCCATTGCTTCTTCCTTGGTTTGTCCAAAACCACCGTACCATAAAGTCCGATTGTGTAATGCCACGAAAACCCTCGCTCTAAATGTTCCATAAGCAGCGGATTGATTTAAGGTAACTTCAAACTTTTCGAGCTTAAGTTGTGGATGAGTTGCAATAAATCTCCGTAAAGCCGACCCCACAGCTATTGGATTTACCTCGGCCAAAGCCGGCGCTTGCGGGAATGGGCCATTACTTGTCCGATGTCGGTAATTTTCTGGAAATGGCACCGGGACAGCCTCTTGTGAAAAAAAACGCAATATCTGATCAATTGTGTAACCACGCATCAGCATTTTTAAGACAATTTGAAAACAAATACTTTCTTTCTTTTGCAGTGGCGCAGTGAAATGACCGGTACGCCAAAGCCCTCCCTGTAATGTAAAAAATATGGCCCCGCCTTGGTTATTTATCCATTGACTAAGCATCTGGTTGGTGGCCGCAATAAACTCGTTCACAATTCGGTTGGGATGGGGAACCACACTTAAACTAGCCTGCCACCGACCCTGCCTTTGATGTGTCCCGCGCTGCCAGCTAATCAACTGCCATGCCAAATCCGCACTTTGCAGTAAATTGTCGCGAAATGGATTTTGGGATTCCCACATGCTTTGCTGCGCCAGGGAAGGAGTCAAGGCTACTTCACTGGTTAACATTGCTTCGCATGGGACCACCCCAAGCAAACGCCCCCTGGAATTAATTAATATACGCGCCGCAACCACCGCCAAAGATTTTCCGGGATCCAAACTTAGCTCTCTCATTGCTCTCCATTGAGGGACAGAATAGGAGGGAAGTTGCGGGCACCGAATGGCCGAAAACATTTCTACCGTCACATCGGGCACGCAAACAATTAACTCATACCCGCGGCCTCCCAACTTATTAACCCAGGTAGCCTGTTCACGCACATAATGAGGAGAAGGATCAATGGTAAAACCACTTACGCGGGGCCGCGCCAAACTACCGCCGGATTTAGGAGCGCAAGCTACCCCCATAATCAAAATCCTCAATCAAAATAATAATTACTTCAAAAATTGCGGGAACAATGCCAGCATTGTGACATTATCTTTCCAGCGGCCCTGGCCCCGCCGGAACAGTTCACGCGCAAACGCTTCCGCTCCATCCTGCTTGGTCCTTTCATAAGCATCTAAAATTTCCTGCACCGAAAAAATATCCAGCCCATCGTCTGCAAACAGAAAAGCATCCCCCTCATTAACCGGGATAACTAATTCACGCCCCTCCATGGACATTGGTTCACGGATTAAGCACGCGGTGACAATTGCATCTTTTCCGGTTAAAGCGCGGACATGATCATAATAATCAACTGCAGTAAAACCTGGCGTGCCATTCCCGATAAAAACATTCGGCCAGCCCAATTCCAAGGGCAACGGTATGGCCGACCGCCGGTCCATCCCAGTAATATTGGCGCGCCCGCGATTATCTGCCAAATTTAAAAGATACAACCGGCCCTCGCGAATGCGAAACCCTTTTAAATCGCCGATTTCAATTAAATGCAATTGCTGCTCCCCTTGACTAAACCAACCCAGCATGGCAGTCGTTGCGGCAAAATGCGCCCAATTTGAAGCATTGGCCTCATTTTGCAACCAAACTCTAAAGGCGGCATTTTGCAATGCCTGGTTCATATCGGCGCCTTCGGTATGCGCCCTTATGGTTGCTTCTGCCGCCTCAAGGCTGGCGTATTCTGACTCTGCCGCTCCACCAATCCCGTCAAAAACCGCAAAGCAAAGGCGGTATCCGTCACCTATCATCACTCCATTACTTTCATTAATGCTCCTCCTCGCGTCGCCGATATCTGTTATTCCAAATAACGCCTGTCGCGCAGTTCCCTCTAAACACATCTCGGCATGAGAAGATTCGTGCGGAAAAATGGCCGCAACCGTTTCTTTTGCCTCCAGCCCTAAATACGACAGCGGCCGATAAACCCGGTTTTTGACCGGCGCGTAAACATAAATTTTGTCCTTTACTCTAAATCCGTCCCGGACCCTTTTAGTGGACAGATCCGGCAGGATTTTTTCTACTGCCGGGCGCGGGAACATTGCCAATGTTTCAACGTCAATCACCAGCGTTGTATCTTCCAAAATAATTTCAACCCATGGTCTTTCGTTTTTACGCCGGTGCTGGTCAAGCTCAGCCAAATCATCCTGCGCCGGGCGCCGTTCCCCCTGGACAATGCGCCCGGGAAGTCCGGCCTCCTGCAAAGCCAATTTAATAATAACTGCCGCCAGCGAATACCTACCAGGATACTGCCGGAAAGCATCTTTCTCTCCAAATTGACGTAGATTATGCCGCAAATAATCCCATAACTTTTCAGCGCGCGCCTGGCCATCAACATTATCCAACGCAATTTCTTTTGCGCAACATAACATTCTATCAATGTTCAATACGCGCAATTGTTTTTCGATTAACATTAACGGCCGACCGGCAAAATCAACTCCCGCCAATGGAATCAGCATGTCGCCCGGTAAGAGATCGTCCACATTTTTCACTTCAGCTACGCCCGAACATTCAAACGCCAGACCAGCCAACGCCTTCAGCTGGCATATCTGCCGCAGTATGACTTGCCGGCGTCCGGCTTTGACCGCTGCAGTTTCAACCAGCGACGTTGACCTTGTATTGGTGCCGATTATGCGGCGGATGATACTCAACCTGGTTTGCGGCGGATCCAGCACCAAACGCTGGAGTAACAAATCATAATCCCGCAACTCCAAAGCAACTCTTTGCCCCTTATTTAGAAACGCCCTTGCCATTGGCTCTGCAAAGTTGTGGCCGTCAGGAATTTCCATCGGCCCTTCGGCCATGGCCATTAACCGCCGCGCCGCAACCTCATGCCAAGGCACGCTAACCAATTGCCGGTTACGGATCATGGCGGCGGGATCTTGCATCTGACTCAATCCCAGCTGCCTGGCAAATCTGGCGGGAAGCATCCCTTCGAGCGGAACTATATTTGTCATGGTTGATTATCTGCAAAAAAGGATAAAAATTTCACTTGATTGAGGGAAAACTTTTGGCGGCCTGTGTTATAATTTCCACACAATACCAGAAAGCCCAATATTATGAAAATCACGGTCTTTAATTACAACGAAAAAAGCTTCGAGGAAAAAACCGTTTCCCTGGATGAGGGTATCCGCAGCAAAAACCTTCCCGGGGTAACCTGGATTAACCTTGACGGTTTCCCCGATGCGCCCTCGGCCGAAAAGCTGTGCCAGGATTTTGGCTGGCACCAGTTGATTTTGGAAAATCTTCTCGACACCACCCAGCGCCCCAAAATTGAGGATTTTGGCACACACTGCTACATTGTCTTGAAAATGTTGAGCTACGAAAAAGACAAACTCACTGTCGAGCAGGTTACATTTGTGGTAGGAGCAAATTACGTCGTAACTTTGCAGGAAAAAGAATTCAAGGGCGATGCATTTGACCCGGTGCGGAAAAGAATCCGCAGCGGATATTCCAGATTGCGCAAATCCGGCACCGATTATCTCACCTACCGGCTGATTGACGCCATTGTTGATTATTACTTTTCCGTCATGGAGCAGATGGGGGATAAAATTGAAAAGGCGGAGATTGAAACCATCAACCACCCCGGCCGGGCCTCGCTGTCTTTAATCCAAAAATTGCGCAAAGAAATGATTTACCTGCGCAAGGTAATTTGGCCGGCGCGGGAGGTCTTAAATTCCATGCAGCGCGGCGAATCCCCCCTGATTAAAGAAGAAACCCGCCGCTACCTGCGCGACGTTTACGACCACGCCGTCCAGGTAATTGATACCATCGAAACCTACCGCGACATGCTGGCGTTGATGCTCGAAATTTATCTGTCCAGCATCAGCAACCGGTTAAACGAAATCATGAAAACTCTCACCATTTTTTCGGCGCTTTTCATGCCGCTGACTTTTTTGGTTGGGTTATACGGGATGAATTTTAAATATTTGCCCGAATTTGAGTGGCGCTACGGCTACCCCATGGTTTGGGTTATCATTATCTTAACCGTAATCGGGATGCTGATGTTTTTTAGAAGAAGGAAATGGATTTAAGAAATTTCACCTTATATACGTCTGCGCGTTACTGGTAAAACCAGACGGCGAAACGTGACCGGAAAAGCCCTCCACACTAACGGTGCTACTATCAATTATTTTCACCAAAAGCGTGGCCTCCAGCGTTTGCAAATTATCAATTTCCATCCCGTGCAATAAATAGGTCACTTCACCGCTGGCGGCATTGACCGAGGCCGGATCCGGAGAATTTCCGTCAACCTGGTAGGTGGTTACGTATAAACCCAGGGGCGTGCTGACCGTACTGCTACCAATCACGCCTTCGGGCCCGCCAAACGTTACCCGCAATTTGGTGGGTTCAAAACGATCATACGCAAACGCCAGCTGTTTATTGAATTCGTAGTTGGCGGCCTCTGACGTTGAAGTTGAATTATGGAACCAGTTGCCGCAAAGATATCCGGACGCATCAAAATCAATTTTGCCGCCTAAAGGAACGGTTTCACGCGTAACAATTGGCGTAGCTTCCGGATCATAAAGCAGCGGCGTATATATACCCTGCAAAGTTGAAGTGCAATAATCCAAAAAATGCTCAGCATAATTCATGCGGCCGTAGCGGCTGGTATTAATAAACGACTTGCTGGCCGCATTATAATTGATTACATACCAATCCATGCCGTTGACCACTCCCGGCCGCCCGCCGCAAATACCCACTGGTTGTCCCGCACTGACGGCAATTGAAACCCGGTTATCTACGTCAGGCAAAAGCGTTCCCGCTTGCGCCAAAATGGACGCCTCCAGTGACGACATATGCCCAAAATAGCTGTAAAAATCATTGTTGTGCTTTATTTTTATCATCCAATCGCGGTAGGTACCGCTCTGCCCGCTCCCCGCCGGCCAGTCACTTTCGGTATAAGTTATTTCATAGATGGTCCCGGCCGCCGGGGCATATACGTTGTAATAAACACCCGCAGTATTTTCGGTAAAAATAAATCCGCCGTGGTCGGTAGGCAAAGCATGCCCCATCCGCGGATTAAAGTTACCCAAAGGACCAACTGCGCAGTAGTCGCCGGCATTCATCGGGGAAACAGTAAATGTCACCGCACCACCACCACTACCGCCACCCGACCCGCCGCAACCCGGCAAAAAAATTAAGGCACAAAGCAGCAGGACCGCGAAAAACATAAAATATAATTTTTTCATTCGTTTTTGCATCCGGTTTGGCCTGTGATTAAATTATATACCCGAAAGAATACCCGCGCTAGCTGCCCCGTGCCTATCATCGCACCTTGTAATAGCAATACGGAAAAGTTATACTTACTATTAATAATACAAGGAGGAATACATGCCAAGCAAATTCAAAATCAATGCCGCCCATGGCCAATTACACCTTACTGCCGAAGTATGGAGAGAACATCCCTTATTTGTCGCCAGATGCAAAGAATTGAAAGTTGTCAGCCAAGGCAAAAGTCCAGCCCAGGCACTGCAAAACCTGGAAGAAGCAATTTCTTTATATCTTGAAGATGAAGAGTTGGAAAAATTGGTTGTGCCACTGAAATTTGAATTTGATTTCGGCAAAACAGGAGTTCCCCGTTGATTCGGTATCCTATTTTATCTGCCAAAGAAATCATTAATGCCCTGAAAAGAATTGGTTTTGCCATAATCAAACAAAAAGGCAGCCACGTCAAATTAAGTCGACATGTAAACGGCCGCAAGATCACAACCATCGTTCCATACCACAAAACAGTTATGCCGGGTACGCTAAAAGGCGTACTAGAATTGGCAGAAGTAACACTGGAAAAGCTCTTAGAAAACCTATGACCGGGCACCTAGTTCAGTGGTAGAATGCCTCGCTTACACCGAGGAGGTCGTTGGTTCGATCCCAACGGTGCCCAATCAAATAAGATGATGATTGATATTAATTCAAGCAACTCCTCAAAAATCGCGATTTTCTCGCTGATCGCCGCCAATCTTGTTCCCTTGGCGGGGGTATGGTTTTGGGGATGGAGCCTTCTCTCCATCATCCTTCTGTACTGGCTGGAAAACGGCATCATTGGCTTTTATAATGCCTTGAAAATGATGGTGATTGGAAAATGGTCCAGCTGGTTTTTTGTTTTATTTTTCTCGGTACATTACTCCATTTTTATGCTTGTCCACTTGGTATTTATTTTTGTTTTGTTTGTCCTGATCCCCGGAAAACCAATTACCCTTGGACCGCTGGCCATCCCTTTTGCCAGCCTGCTACTAAGCCACGGCATTTCTTTTTTTGCTAATTTTATCAGCAAAAAAGAATACCTTAACTCGACCGCGATTTTGCAGCTCTTTACTCCATATCCCCGTATTTTTGTAATGCAACTCACCCTTATTTTAGGCGGCACGGTTATCATGGTGCTGGGCACGCCAGTCGTGGCGCTGATGATTCTAATTTTGCTTAAAACCGCCCTAGACCTGCATGCACATAATGAAGAACATCGAAGCTCGCTTGAAATGCTGCGCGCAGGGTAATAAAATGAGTAGCCTCAGGCGGTTGACTCAGCGGTAGAATACTAACTCAAGATGGGCGACTAACTCAGCGGTAGAGTACTTCCCTCACACGGAAGGAGCCACAGGTTCGAATCCTGTGTCGCCCATTTTTAGCTGCGGGCAAAAGCAAAAGAACAAATCGGGGCACGGTCAACCTCTCGCATTAAATCCAGTTGCCAAACATACATTGAGTTAATCCCTCTCACCTCCGGACAAAAAGGAATTTCCCGAAAAGGGCGCCCCTGCGCACGGGACAGGATCAGCGGAATCTTATCCGGAGTTTCTGTCCGGATATACAGTTCTCCATCCGGGCGCGTCCAATTGAAAAACAATTCTCCCACCGCCTCTAAATAACCATCCGTCCCTTCTGGCATATTCAAAACCACCCGCGAGACCTTTCCTCGAAACGGCAAAAACCGCGCATCTTGCATAAAATCCTCTAAGCGGGCAGGGGCTAATAATACACGCGGGAAAAAAGAATACAAACATGCATGATCACGCAAAACAGCCGATCCTGTATAAATCCATTCCCAAACTTCATCGCCAACTGGCACTCCCTCTTCAAATATCTGCTGCGCCCATGGGCTACCATCAACACCAATTATCCGCCGGCCGGTTTTTGCAGCATACTCATGAGTAAAATCAGCAAAATAACATCCCACGTCAATGTCCAGCGGATCCCCCCGCGCCGCCGCCCGCTGGAAAGCTGGAATCCGCCGCCGATTTATTCGCGACAAATTGCAGGTCCTTCGTAATCCAGGTCCAGACCGCCGCATCTGCATTGCTTTATCCAAAACCGGATGCCGAGAACAACCAATTCCATCAATCGTTACCATATATTGTCTTCGGCAAAAGGGAAGAAAAATTGCAAAAAAACCGACCCTAAATAAAACACAGAAAAATCAGCTTGCAACATAAGAACTGCCAGGATAAACTCTTCCCGAAAGTAATGCCCTAGGCAAATGGCGCCATCCATACTTTTATAAATCATGGTATGGCGCATATGCAAAACAAACTAGCTCAACAATTCGGTTTTTTCACTCTAGACAGCGCCGACAATATCGGGCAAAGTTTTATCGGTTGGGATCCGTTGTTTACCGTGACCGCCTACCCTGACGAAAACCCGTTTGAAAAATTAGAAAAAACTTTCCGCCGCTGGCAAAACCATCCCGAATTTAAGGGCCTTTTTGGTTTCATCAGCTACGACGCGGCGTGGCACCTAGAAAAATTGCCGCACCATTCCAAAGATGACCTGGGTTTACCGCTGATTTATTTCATCGCACCAACGCATTTGCAGATTATTCAGCATCAACAGACCACAGACCGACCACCGGCTACTCACCGGCAAACGCCGCAGGCCCCGCCCGCCCGCCTCCACTCAAACTTATCCAAGGCCGAATTTGAAACCATTGTCAAAGCGGCCAAGCGCTACATCAAAAACGGCGATATTTACCAGGCCAACTTGTCCCAGCGGCTGGAGTTTAAAACCAACGCCGACCCATACTATATATATACGCGCCTGCGCTCAATCAATCCCTCCCCCTTTGCCTCCTACTTTAACTTTGGCGATTTCCAGATTGTCAGCTGTTCGCCGGAGCGGTTAATCAAGCTGGAAAACGGACAGGCACAGACCCGCCCGATTGCCGGCACCCGCCCCGCTACCGCTGCATACAACGATCTTTTACTTAACCCCAAAGAGCGCGCCGAGCACATTATGCTGGTGGATTTGGAGCGCAACGATTTGGGTCGCGTGTGCAAATTCGGCAGTGTAAAAGTGGATGAGCAAATGGTGGTAGAAAAATACTCGCACGTAATCCATATTGTTTCCAACGTGGTCGGCAACCTCGCGCGCGGCAAAAATCAGTTTGATTTACTGCGCGCCATGTTTCCCGGCGGCACCATTACGGGGTGCCCCAAAATCCGCTCGATGGAAATCATTGAAGAGCTGGAGCCCGTGAAGCGGGGAATTTATACCGGATCAATTGGATACATTTTGCCGGATGGGAGGATGGATTTTAATATAGTTATCAGGACAATATTAATGAAATCCCAACCAGGGGTCGCGGCGCGACATATTAATAAAGCTTATTTGCAAGTGGGTGCGGGGATTGTGGCCGATTCGGACCCGGAAAAAGAATATTACGAGACCTTACAGAAGGCGGCGGCGTGCGTGGAGGCGTTAACTATGCCGCAGCTTTAAGTCCCCACATACGATCATTATATTCCGTTATCAATCTGGGCATTAGAACATAAGGGATAATTCCGCACAAATCCATCTGCCAATCCACCCAAGTGCATGGGGCGCCGCTTTCAAAAGCGCCGCTTTTCTGCGCTGAGTAAAAATGATGCGCAACTTGAGGTAAAACTCCGTGCATCAGTGCCTGATAATCCTCCTCATAATGCATGAAGCTCCCACCCGGGGTCGTCTTGCCAAATCCCCACCCAAAATTTCCCCGCGCTGCAATCTCTGGCACACATCCGTCTAATACCGAAATCAATAAAACCAAGCTCAAAATAGCATCCATGGTTGAGGTGCCCGAGGCCTCCTCGCCGTAAAGTGGCGTGTTTAACCATGCATGCACTCCCGGAATTAATGTTCGTGCAATATTTACATCATAATTTGGGAAATATACGCATCGAAACCATTTAGGATAACGTTTGCTTAAATACTCCAGCGCCTCAAGCGTTTCTTTAAGAATATATTTTCCCCCGCGAACAGTTATGGCTCCACGATGCTCCAATGTATCATCATGCCGATGCGCTTTTCCCGCATAAAAAAGCTGCAACGGCCTTTCAGGGCCAAACACCCCGGCTAAATCATCCGGGTGCTGAAACATTAGATTCCCACGCTTATACGTTGGCCAACGCCTGGCATTACCAATCCTCAACCAGTCAAGATGAAGGTCCGTCGGAGCAAAAATCTCCGGATCAAGTCCTGCCGCCTCAACTTCCGGACGCAACAAAGCAACCATATCAATCAAATCTTGCCCAGCAAACAAACATGCCTGGTGTACGGCCTGCCTACACTCAACGTCATGCAAATGATCTTTTATCCCAACCAACAAACTGGGATTTTTCCGCCAACCCTCAGCATACCTATCAAAAAACGCAGCAATCGAGGGGGCCGCCCAGCTGTTATGTACCGCATTGGTAACAGCTCCAGAAATCCTATTAGCAAATTGGGGATAAGACCTTCTTAATAATCTGGCGTGATCCTGAGAAACTCCCTGGGTCTGAGTAGCCCAAGCCATCATCATTTCAGTCATTGCAATGTCTCCGCGCTGTACTGGAGAATCATCCAGGGATTTTATTTCGTCACCCACCGGCCGGGATCCTAACATCCCCAACATCGTTCTCGTCTCTGGATCCGGGATCATCTCATTAATAAATAATGGATCATAAATTTCCATCGCAGCCAGCACCAAAGTATGGCAAGAATAAAAAAGTTTTTGCGTAATTCCTTCCATTGCCTTTTTGGTTAGGGTTTTCACGGTAAGGCCAGCTTCGCGCGCCAGCTCTATTAGCATCAGCGCCGCATGGCCATCATTCACGTGATAAAATTTTACCTGCGAATCATTCAGCCCCATTTCCCGCAAGGCCCTGATCCCGCCTATACCTAAAATCATTTCTTGGCCAAAAGTTGCAAATTTATCACGGTGGTTACCCGGATAAACACTCTCGTCTATCCTCCCAAAACCATTCAGTTTACAATTTTTTACGCTTAACTTTAGCCCCAGCCCTACTCTCCCATCTTCGCCTTCGGTAAGTGTCCCATATATATCAGCGGTAACATTTTTCCCTTGGATCTTGAGCCGTACGTTTCGGCCTAAATTCACCAGATCGGGTTGGTTATCCAAATCAATCTCAACGTCATGTTCTTGTTGAATATAGTCCGTGCCAAATTTTTGAAACTGTAACCTATGATGTGCAATACTCACCGTAACAATTGGCAGCCCCTTATCAACCCATCCCCTCACCCAATCAGCAGATAATGTTCCCAACCCGCCTCCACCCGGCAATCCATCCCGGCGATAGTATTCCATGGAAAAATGAACGCCAATTTCCGGATTGTCTCGTAAAAGTTTTGCCCATTCACGCTCAAAGACCGCCTTGGTCAGCCGTTCACCTCTTATGTTGGTAGGATACGGCGCTACTATTCTTGTCACATCCCCCGGCATCTGCCTGGTTCTGTCAGAAACGGGAATATGTTTATAGCCGTTAAGAGCGAGAACCATTAATTTCCCCTTCCTACTTTCTTTACGTACACTATTCGCTTACATATTATTTTCGTCCCTTTTCTGCTAAAATTTCACTAAACGAGGCAATTATTTTAGCTCGCAATTTGGGCATTATTGAAAGTTTGTTATGCAAATTTATATCAACGGCAAATTAACTAACTCCCGCGACGCCAAAATTTCAATTTTTGACCGCGGGTTTATGTACGGCGACGGTGTATTTGAGTCGTTGCGGACATATAACAGGAAGCCGTTTTTATTAAATGAACACCTCAAACGATTATTTGACGCCGCAAAAAAATTGAAGATAGTAATTTCCTGCCTGCCGACTGGCACGGCAAACTCCAAAGCCCAAATCCCAACACAGATAAAAAATTTATTAAAAATTAATGGGCTAAATGAGGCCTACCTCAAAATTATCATTACGCGGGGGAGATCCAAACAGCACGGATTAAGTATCAAAAACGCGGCTCAGAAGCCCACGTTCATTATTATCGCGGAAAAAATTGCGCCGGCGGCATCCGCTGACAGTGACCGCGCTGGCGGCCGCGTTTGGAAAATAATTGTCGTAAAAACCGCGCGGGCACAAAGCATCGGCGCACAAAACAAGCGCCACCGCCTGCCGATAATTTCTACCATAAAATCATTAAACTACCTCGAAAACATTCTGGCCAAGACCGAAGCCGAAAAAAGTGGCGCCGACGAAGCCATCTTTTTAGATAAAGAGGGAAACGTATTGGAAGGTACGGTCAGCAACATTTTTATCGTAAAAAACGGCGTTTTGATTACGCCGCCGCTAACTTTGCCAATTTTGCCCGGTGTCACGCGCGCTTATATAATTAAGCTGGCGCGCCAATTAAAAATCAAAGTGCGGGAAAAGAAATTTAAACTGAAGGAGCTTTTGGCAGCAAGCGAATGTTTTTTGAGTTTTTCGGGGGAAGGAATAGTGCCGGTAGAGCAAATTAATCAACATAAATTTCCGGCGGGCGCTGTTTCTGCCAACCTTAGGCGGGCTTTTCAAGCGGCAGCAGCAAGTGCATAGTAAACCAATTGCCGGCAGGATCATATTCGGCAAAAATCCGCCCGCCCATTTTTTGCATAAATTCCCAGGCCAGGGCCAGCCCGACGCCGCCGCGATTTTCATCAATTTCTTCCGAGGGGCGCGAAGTTACTCCCGGAAAAAACAACCTTTGCTTGCGGGCATGGTCAATTGGATCCAGCTCCCACTTTAACAGGCCGCTTTCCAGAGGCAAGAGTGCATCACGCATCCTGCCCACGACTACCGCATTACCAATTTTTAAGTGCAAAAAATCTTTTTCAATTACGCCAGCAATCGTTAGTTTTTTTTCGGCGCCAGCCAAACCAAAGCAGGTTTCGGCAGCTGCCTCAGCGTTGGTCAGGACTTGGGAAAAAACCATCTGCCATAAGGATCGATTTATTACTACCCGATAATCATTAAGTAATTCTTTGGAGAATTGGGAAAACCACCTTTTTATAATTTCGAGCCGCCCCGACGCGTCATTTAAGCAATCGGGCTCAACAATCGCGCTGGCCCCTAAGTCCCAAAATCCACGTGCACACGCCAAAACATATGCATTGTATACGTCCATGGCTGCCCATAATGCACTTAAACGCTGTTCCACTATTGAGGTAAATAGGGAAGAACCGCGTGCACTCGCAACCCACCCTTCCAGAGGCGTGCGGCACGCCGCATCAAACGTACTCAACAAATGATAAGCACCTAATAGGCGCATGCCAACCACTACATCTAAAGGCCGCTCACAACGTACCCCAGAAAAATCCCTGCTAAAATACGGGGCCACCGATTCATCCGCCAATAAATCTGGCTCCACGTAACCGGATCCAGCCAAGCTTAAAAACGCAGCCGGACCGGCCACTGCTGTGCGGCGATTATCATCCTCGTGCCGTACCATTGCCGAAAGCGCCATTTCAGTGGCAAAGTTTCCCGCGGCCAGGGCGGCAACTCCCCGCCTGACCCGCCGGCGCATGACTTTATAATCATCAGCTCTAACTAATAAATAAAATTGCCGCTCCCCCAGCGCCTGCATAACCCAAGGCCGATTCAATGTGTCCTTAAATAAAACTGTAATGGAAGAAGGATGTTCCAAGGCGCCAAGCCGGGCTTGGCACCAGGAAGAAAAACCAGCGGACTCCTCATCTGGCGGCAAAAGAACCCTTTCCTGCAGTCCGGCCAAAACTTTGGGGTGAAAAGTAATTTCATGCCTGACCAAACCTTCAGGCACAATGACCAAAACATTGCCAAAACCCAAAACCAGATTGGTATCGCGCCGAGTTACCTGTGGCCGCACATTTCCGTAAGATGAAACCTGAAAACCCCGCGCCCGCCAAATCTGCGAAGAAATTACATCCACCAATGCTTTGCTTGACATATTACCTGCTTCTAAATTTAGTTTACGACTCTTCCCTGCTTAATTCTTATCGTCATTCCGTCGTCACGATTTCAATATTTTTTGCTATAATATGATCATGCAGCACCGGGAAATATTTCGCATTTTAGAGGCCTTTGCCCCCTTAAACTTAGCCGTACCCGGCGACAACTGCGGTTTGCAAATTGGCAATAAAAACGACTTAACCAAAGGCGTTTTACTCTGCGTTGACATTACCCGCGATGTTATAAAAAAGTCCATCGCGCGGCGCGCCAACTTAATTATCAGCCACCACCCTATTACTCAAGATGCGGGCGGCGGGATAAAACCCGGCTCTCTTCTCTGGGAAATTATTTCTCCGGCAATCAAAAACAACATCACCCTTTGCGCCTACCATACCAATTTTGACGTGGCGGAAGGCGGAATCAACGACTGGCTGGCTAACCTTTTTGGTTTACAAAACACGCGCGTCTTACAGCCAACTTTTCTAGAGAAAACCTATAAACTGGTGGTTTATGTTCCCCAAGACGCGCTGGAAAAAGTCCGGGCGGCGGTATGCGGCGCGGGTGCCGGAAAAATCGGCGATTATTCCGGGTGTACTTTCCTTACGCACGGTATTGGGACTTTTGTGCCGGGAAAAAATGCCAAACCCGCCGTCGGGAAAAAAGGGCAAATTAACCGCGTGGGCGAAGCGCGGCTGGAAACCGTGGTTATAAAAAGCCGTTTGCCGGCCGTCATTGCCGCGCTGAAAAAAGTCCACCCTTACGAAGAACCCGCCTACGATATTTATCCACTACAAAACCAGGGTAAAGTTTTGGGGCTGGGACGGGTCGGGACTTTGCCACAGACCATTAGTTTTACGCATTTTTGCTCCCTGGTTAACAAAAAAATAAAGCCCAAAGATTTAATCGTCCAGGGCCAAGGCAAGGTCAAAAAAGTGGCGCTGTCTTCCGGCAGCGGGAAGGGCGTAATTGAAGATGCAATCAAAAGCGGCGCCGATACTTTTTTGACTGGGGAGCTAAACCACCACACTAGATTGCTTGCTAAAGAATTTGGGCTTAATACGGTTGAGGCGGGACATTATGAGTCCGAGGTTTGTTTTATTGAAATTGTGGCCGGCATTCTAAAAGAAACCGGGATTAAGTTGATAGAGTAATTGTGTTATTCATTTTGAAGCCCAATGCCCTAAGCAACCCTTCATTGAGCCCGAGCGGCCATGGACTCCCGCCTTGGCGGGAGGAGCGAGGGCGAAAATGAGAGCTCCGAAAATCTCGGCGGGATTTTCGGAGCGTGGTTGCGAGGGCATTGGGCCAAAAAATTACACCACTACATACCGGTATCTCTTATTCCGCGGGTTAGCTTTCACCTGCGCCTTGATGCGAAAAACATTCCAGATATTGTCCTGCGTCAAAACCTCGTTGGGTTTGCCGGCGGCTACCATTTCGCCGTTTTTAATCAAAATCATTTTGCGGCAAAAGCGCGCGGCCAGTGACAGGTCGTGGAAAGTAGCAATGATGGAACGGGTAGAACGGATTTTAGAAAGCAGGCGCAAAATCCGCATCTGGTATCTCAAGTCCAGGTGCGCCGTGGGTTCATCCAAAAGCAAAATTTGCGGCTCCTGCGCCAGCGCGCGGGCAATGGCCACACGCTGAAATTCACCGCCGGACAGGGCCGTCACCTGGAGGTGCGCCATCTTTTCAATTTTCAGCTCTTCCAGCGCCCACTTTGAAATGTCGTAATCATCTTCGGTTTCAAATGCAAAGCGGTCCAGGTACGGCGTGCGCCCCATCAAAACCATGTCCTCAACCGTAAAACCGGGCACCGGCTCCATCATCTGGGGGATGAAAGCAATTTTGCGCGCAATTTCCCGGCGGCTTAATTTGTGGAGCGGCACCTTCCGGATTTTTACTTCACCGGCATGCGGGGCGATAATTCCGGAGAGGGCACGCAGTAGTGTGGTTTTGCCGCAACCGTTGGGACCCACAATCCCCACAAAATCCCCCAGCTTGACCTCAAAACTTACCCCTTTCACTACCGGTTTGTTGTCATAACCGCAGGATAAGTTTTCAACCTGTAAAATTCCGCTCATTTAATGTAGGTTTTTTTCCGGCGCAATAAATATAAAAAGAAAGGACAGCCAATCAGCGCCATGATAATTCCCACCGGGATTTCTTGCGGAGACCAGATTGAGCGCGCCAGGGTATCGGCCACTACCACCAAAAGCATTCCCGACACGGCCGACATTGGCACCAGCAATTTGTGATGCGGGCCCACCACCAGGCGGACAAAATGCGGCACAATTAACCCCACAAACCCCACCAACCCCGAAACCGAAACCGCCGCCGCCGCCAAAAGCGACGCCACCACCAAAAGAAACCGGCGCACTTTTTCAACCTCAACCCCCAACGTATAAGCGGTTTCTTCGCCCAAAAGCAGGGCATTCAAATCTTTGGAGTAATAAATTGCCACTACCAGGCCAATGGCCGCGTAGGGCAAAACCGCCAAAACACTTTGCCAGGTAGCGTCGGAAAAACTTCCCAAAAGCCAGAAATAAATGGTTTGTAAATTTCCGCTGACAATAATAATGATAGAAAGCAGGGCTGCGGCAAAGGAAGATACCGCGACGCCGGCCAAAATCAAAGTTTGCGGAGTGGATTTTCCCTGGACATTGGAAAGCGAATAAACCACAAAAACCGCCAGCAGCGCAAAAACAAACGCGAGCAGCGGCACGGAAGAAAACCCGAACAACCAAATCTCCAACCCCAGCGCGGTGGCCAGCGCCGCCCCAATGGACCCGCCGGCCGAAACCCCCAAAATATAGGGGTCAGCCAATGGGTTGCGCAATATTCCCTGTAAAATTGTGCCGGAAAGCGCCAGCATCATTCCCACCAGCGCGGACAAAATGATCCGCGGCAGGCGGATTTGCCAGACAATGATATCAACGTAAGCATTGGTTGAGCAAAAGCCCGAAAATCTGCACCACAACGAATTAAGGATGGCGTCCGGAGTTAAAAACACCGCGCCAAAAAGGATGGAAAGCAAACAAACTATAATCAAAATAACCGAAAGAGTTACCGTGGCAATTATTCTATTTTGTTGAGCTCTCTTCATTTTTATCTCTTATCGCTTAGCGTACAAAAAATTTGCAATAATTTCAACCGCATCCACCACCCTGGGCCCGGGCCGCGAAATTATGTCCGCATCAATTACCAGTACCCTTTTATTCTGTACGGCCCGCAATTTCTGCAATCGCTTGTCATTATAAATTTCTTTTTCCCCTAATACAACGTTTTTTACTACAATTACCGCGTCGGGGTCATCTTTAACCAACTGCTCAAAGCTATATTGCGGATAAGGGCCGCGTAATTTTGCCGCAACATTTTTGGCGCCCGCCGTTTTAATGATGTCGGCGATAAAATTATTGCCGCCCACTACCACCAGCGGGTTGACGCCAACGATCACCAAAACGCGTGATTCGCGCTGCGCGATTTTTTGCCTAGCCGGAGAATCTTGTACGCGGCCCATCGCACGCCGCACTTTTCCCAACCTTGCCTGCATTTGCGCAACCAGTTTTTCTGCCTGCTGATTGTTCCCGGTAGCTTTCCCTAACTCGATTATGGCCGTCATAACCCCGTGGACCGTTTGTGGATCAATGGTCATTACCGGCAGGCCCCCGGCTTGCCGGGGCAGGCCGCGCTTTTTCAGCTTTTCAATTTCTGACGGCTGGGCGCTTTTGAGCATCACCACCAAATCGGGCTTAAGGGAAATAATTTTTTCAACGTTCATCACCTCGCGGCCTACTTTTTCCTTGCGCAAAGCCGCCGGCGGATAATTACAATTTAAGGTTACGCCGACGATACGCTTATCCAACCCAATGGCAAACAGCATCTCAGTAATGCTGGGCATGCAGGAAACGATGCGTTGGGGGAAAGGGTTAGCCGCCAGGGCAGACCCCGATAATGGAAAAGGAGAAGGGAAAAGGAAACATATAATCATTAACAAAGTTAGAAAAAAAATATGCAAGTTGCGCAAATTACCCGCCGCCTTTTTATTTTTTCCCCACCATCACCACAATCTCTCCCGCCCCCACCCCATACCTCTCCCCTAAAAAAGGGCACTTCATCATTAACAGATAAAAAATCGGCTTTTTCGGGTCAACCAGCGTTTCCAAATTCCCCTGCCCCTTGGCAATGACCAAATCGGCGGCGGCGTATTCACGTTTAAATGCGGGAGTGGCCTGCGCCAGTAAAGTGCCCGCATTATCCGACCCACTCTCAATTACGCGGCAAACCTTATTCATACCGACAAATTTAGCATCTGCTATTAAAACATCGTTTAGCGCCGGCTGGCTTTTCACCGCAAAAACAATTTCGGCGGGCGCATGCTTTTTTAACTCCTCAATAAACAACTTATCAAACACAATTTCACCGGCATTGTCACCTACGTACAATATTTTTTTCGCTTTTTTCAGCATGCCGCGCAATTTCGGAAAATGGTTGATCGCAAATTTTTGGATCAAGGCCTCTTCAATTGCCGTTTCAACGCAAAAATGCGCGAGCGCACCGTGGTCAATGATATTTCCGGCAATGGCAATCCGCAACGCGGTTTGCAGGGGGTCATCGGACTGGCGAACCAATTTTTTGAGCCGGGGGTAAAGGCGCAAGGCCGCGCGATTGCTTGCATCTTTTTCCTTCAAATATAAATCGGATAATCCCAGGCGCCGTTTAATTTCCTCATGGACAAACTTGGTGGCTTCGGGCGGAGTCAGCGAAAAAATATCCAGCGCTTCCAGGCGGCGCAGGACCGCTTTTAATACACTGGCCTGCTGTTTTTTATCCTTGACGTTGCTTTTTAAAATCTGTATCGCCTGGCGGGTAATGCAGGGGATACATTCCAACAGGGCTTGCATATGCGACTCCTCTCGAAAGCTATTGTAGCGCACAAAAATTAAACTTGCCAGAGCAGGGCTTTTTCGCTATAATTACCCAGTTTTTGTCCCGCTTGCAGATGTACTTTTGCGCACAGCTCATCGGGCAAATCAAAACCATAAGAACTCGAAAGGATTAAGTTATGTACGCAGTAATTGAAACCGGCGGAAAACAATATAAAATTGCACCCAATTCAATCATTGATGTTGAATTATTAGAAGGCGCCGAAAAAGACAAAGCCGTTACTTTTGACAAAGTGTTATTAGTGGCTGACGGTGAAAACTTAAAAATCGGCAATCCATTGGTTGCGGGGGCGCTGGTATCGGCCAAAATAATTGAAAACGGCCGCGAACCAAAAGTTACCACTTTCAAATATAAAAACAAAACCGGCTACAAACGGACCAAAGGGCACAAGCAGGGATTTACCCGGGTCAAAATTGAAGAGATAAAATCCTAAGCAGGAGGACTTTCCAATGGCACATAAAAAGGGCGGCGGCTCAACTAGAAACGGCAGGGACTCGGCCGGGCAGCGGCTGGGAGTAAAAGTATACGGCGGGCAGGCCATCCACGCCGGCAGTATCATTGTCCGGCAGCGCGGCAACCGCGTTAACCCCGGCAAAAACGTTGGCGTAGGCAAAGACGACACCATTTTTGCCAAAATCTCCGGCTTTGTGCTGTTTGAACGGCTGGGAAAAGACAAAACCAAGGTTTCCGTTTTGCCGCAGGCCGCTTAAGTGTTCCTCGATGAAGTTACCATATTCGTAAAAGCCGGCAACGGCGGCGACGGTTGCATGTCGTTCCTTCGCGAAAAATTCAAACCCAAAGGCGGACCCGACGGCGGCAACGGCGGTGACGGCGGTTCCATCATTTTCGAAGGCGATCCCCAAAAAACCACCCTCATAAACTTTAAGCACCGCCGGCATTTTAGAGCTGATGACGGGCAACCCGGCCGGGGTAAAAACATGTTTGGCCGCGGCGGTGAAGATTTGATTATCTCGGTGCCGCTGGGCACGGTTATCCGCGACGCGCAAACCAATGAAATTTTAGCTGACATAACTAAAGCCGGCGAAAGAATACTAATGTTTAAAGGCGGCCGCAGGGGACTGGGCAATAACCACTTCAAGTCATCCACTAACCGGACGCCGCGGCAGTTTACCAAGGGAAAAATCTGCGAAGAAAAACGGCTGAAACTGGAGCTTAAACTTTTGGCTGATGTTGGAATTATCGGATTGCCCAACGCCGGTAAATCTACCCTGCTCTCGCACATTTCACACGCGCGGCCAAAAATTGCCGATTACCCTTTCACTACATTGGAACCCTCGCTGGGGATAGTTGAGGTTGGCAATTATCAAAGGTTTGTGGCCGCCGACATTCCCGGTTTAATTGAGGGCGCGCATAACGGCACCGGCCTGGGCGATACATTTTTACGGCATATTGAGCGCACCAAGGTCTTAATCCATTTAATTGATATTTCAGACAATCTCGATGGATCTGACGAAAAAAAATCGGACGCCTATGAAAACCTCAAGATTATCAACCGCGAACTAAAAGAATACAGCCCGGAGCTGGCGGTCAAACCGCAAATTGTAGCGCTTAACAAAATTGACGCGACGGCAGACCTAAAAAGCATCGAAAAGCTAAAGAAAAAAATCGAGAAAAAATATCCCGTCTATTTAATTTCTGCGGCCACAGGGAAAGGGCTCAAAGAATTGCTGGAGGCAGTGGCCCGGCTATTGACACCTTCCGCCTAAATACACATAATTAACGAAACTGTAGATTAGATATCCTTAGTAATAAAGGACCCCGAATGTTAAACACCTGGCTTTTCAGTTTAAGCGCCGTCATCCTCATCAGTTTGGTTTCACTCATTGGCGTGCTGACCTTGCTGATAAAAAGGCAAAAGCTGACCGAACTTTTAACTTTTTTAGTAAGTTTTGCGGTAGGCGGGTTATTTGGCGACGCGTTGATTCATTTAATTCCCGAAGCGTTCCGTGAAATCAAACCGCAGACACTGGTTCCGTTCCTGATTCTGGCGGGCATTTTAATGTTTTTTGTTTTGGAAAAATTTATCCGCTGGCGCCACTGCCACTTTCCCGCCGAATCACATCACCCCCACCCCGTGGTCACCATGAATTTAATTGGCGATGGCGCGCACAACCTGATTGACGGAATGATTATTGGCGCCAGTTTCCTGGTAAGCCCACAAATCGGGGTTGCCACCACGCTGGCGGTTTTACTCCACGAAATCCCGCAGGAAATCGGCGATTTTGGGATACTGATCCACGGCGGCTTATCCGTCCGCCGTGCGCTGGCCTGGAATTTTATCTCGGCGCTGTTTGCCGTACTGGGGGCCATAATTTCGCTGATCGTCGGGCCGCTGGCCAGCAACTACTCGCTTTACGTTTTGCCCATTACCGCCGGCGGGTTTATTTATATGGCGGGATCTGACCTCATCCCCTCACTCCACGACCGTTGTGAAGCCACCGAATCGGGACTGCAGTTTGTTTCCATCCTCTTAGGGATTGGGGTCATGGCAGGGTTGCTGCTGGTGGGGTGAAATTTTTCCCCGAAAATGGCGATAAATACTAGGGCGCAACATGAGCAATTCAAGAATTGCCTTTTATAATCCGATCCCACATCAGCTTGTCAAAGGAACCGGAGAAATTTTCCGGCCTCCGATGGCTTTGATTGGTTTGGCACACGTTGCCCGGCGGCAGGGTGCCGAGGTAGTCATCGTTAACGGACTACACTATGAAGATGCTGACGTTCAAGCACAATTAAAAGCGTTTGCTCCAACCCACCTTTGCGTTTCAACCTATCATCAGCCAAATTATGTCAAACGCGAATTAGCCGCCATGGCACCTTTTCGAGGAAAAATCCCAATTATTGTTGGAGGCCATGAAGCCTCGGCCTGGCCAGAAGGCGTAAGGAGCAGCTTAAGACCGGATTTTTTGTTTATGGGGGAAGGAGAAGTTGCTCTTGAAGAATTTATCCGCAGTGGATTTAGGCCTGACGCAATGTCCGCAGAATTAGCCACAGCAGAAAACGCCAACGGCATTTGGCAAATACAAGGCAAAAAACGTTTCAATTTAGATGAATTGCCGCTGCCAACTGAAATCACAGGTTTTTTTAGAACCCCAAATAAAGAAATGGACTGGGAACAGGCAAATATCAACATTGCGCGCGGATGCGTGGGACATTGCATATATTGCGGCGGCGCCAAAAAAGGGTTGGGTCATATGTCTGCGCATAGAGTGGTTGAACAAATGCATGCTTGGAAAAATCTGGGTTTTTCATATTTTGATTTTTTAGCCGCCGATGCTTCCAGCCATCCAAAAAAGGCAACCCAAATCGCACAAGCCATTACCCAAGATGGTTCATTTAGAGGGGACGGAATCTACTTCTTTGCCAGGGGAGATACATTTGTGCATGCATTGGACCTCAAGCTGGACGACGGAACCCCAGGTATTGAAATTTGGCGAGCATTCTTAAAAATGCACGCAGTTGAAATAGAAACTGGGCTGGAAACCACGGTACTCAAGCGATTACTTCCTGCGCATTTCAGAAAATATCCTACCCAGGAAGCAGCCGCACAGCATGTCGACCATTTTGCGCGGATCTGCGAACTGGCCAGGGAAACGGGCTCAAAAATAGCAACAGATTTGTTAAGCTTTGATCCGGACTCAACCTTAAGAG
>JBAZQH010000012.1:0-28064 GCA_041645285.1 Candidatus Margulisiibacteriota bacterium
AGTCGATGTGGGCATAGTGCCGTTTTTCGGTTTCGTATTCAACGTGGGCAATGGCAATGGTGATCCCGCGGGCTTTTTCTTCGGGAGCGGAATCGATCTGGTCAAAGGCCTTGGCGGTGGCCATGCCTTTGCCGGCCAGATACTTGGTGATGGCCGAAGTCAGCGTGGTCTTGCCGTGGTCCACGTGTCCGATGGTCCCGACGTTTACGTGCGGTTTGGTCCTGCTAAATTTTTCTCTTGCCATTTTTTTGCCCTCCTTAGTTATTTATCTTCCTTCTGCTTTTTCAATTCCCGCCTTCTCAATCAACTTTTCTGCAACACTGCGCGGCGCTTCTTCGTAGCCGCAAAATTCCATTGTGTAGGTACCACGCCCCTGGGTGGAAGACCGCAGGGAAGTTGCGTAACCAAACATTTCAGCCAGCGGGACTTTTCCTTTGATGGTTTGGATACCAGCGTGAGCGTCCATGCCTTCAATCCGGCCGCGGCGGCTGCTGATGTCCCCCATGACGTCTCCCAAGTACTGATCCGGAACCACTACTTCAATTTTCATGATGGGCTCTAAAATTATCGGCTTGGCCTTCATGAACGCCGACTTAAAACCCATGGAACCCGCAATTTTAAATGCCAGCTCGGATGAGTCAACCTCGTGAAACGAGCCGTCATAAAGTGTACATTGTAGATCAATTGCAGGGTATCCTGCAAGTACTCCCGTAGCCATGGCTTCCACAATTCCGTCTTCTACCGCCGGGATATATTCTTTGGGGATGGCTCCGCCGACAATGTCGTTAACAAACTGGAACCCTTTCCCTCTTTCCTGCGCTTCAATTTTTAAGCAAACGTGGCCATATTGGCCGCGGCCGCCGGTCTGGCGGATAAACTTGCCTTCGGCTTCCGCTGCCCCTTTAATGGTTTCCTTATAAGCAACCTGCGGCTTGCCCACGTTAGCTTCAACCTTAAATTCGCGCAACAATCTGTCAACAATAATTTCCAGGTGCAGCTCGCCCATCCCGGAAATAATGGTTTGCCCGGTTTCCGGATCACCCTTGATCCTAAACGTAGGATCTTCTTCCGCCAGTTTCCCCAGCGCCACTCCCAGCTTTTCCTGGTCGGCCTTGGTCTTGGGTTCAATTGCCACAAAAATAACCGGTTCCGGAAATTTGATTGATTCCAAAATAATTTCTTTACCATCAGTGCATAGGGTATCGCCCGTGCTGGTGTTTTTTAAACCTACGGCCGCCGCAATATCGCCGGCATAGACCGCATCCAATTCTTTCCTCTCGTTGGCATGCATTTGCAATAAACGTCCGATTCGCTCCCTGTGACCTTTAGATGAATTAATAATGTATGACCCGGTTTCCAAGACCCCTGAATAAACCCTGAAATAGGTTAACTTGCCAACAAACGGGTCGGTCATAATTTTAAAAGCCAAGGCCGAAAACGGGGCCGAATCCAAGGGCGCTCTTTCAACATCATCGCCTGTCTTGGGGTTGAAACCCTTAACCGGCGGCTTATCCGCCGGTGAAGGCAGATAATCAATGATTGAATCCAGTAATAATTGGATGCCTTTATTTTTAAAAGCTGACCCGCAAGTTACCGGTATAATTTTGGCGTCGACGGTAGCCCGCCGGATACCGCGCATCACTTCCTCGTTAGACAAATGGCCTTCGGCCAGGTATTTTTCCAGCAAGCTATCTTCCGTTTCCGCCGCCGCTTCTTCCAGCTCTTCCCGGTATTTCTTTACTTCGGTTTCGTATTCTTTTGGGATGGGGACAATTTTAGTATTTTTACCCATTTCATCCTCGAAAATGGACGCCTGCATGGAAACCAGGTCGATGATTCCGGAAAAACCTTCTTCTGCGCCAATCGGCAGCTGCAGCAGGACTGGGTTGGCCAGCAACCTTTCCCGGATCTGGCGCACAACCCGCTTAAAATCGGCGCCGACGCGGTCCATTTTATTGATAAAGGCAATCCGCGGAACGCCGTACTTGGTGGATTGCCGCCAGACCGTTTCTGACTGGGGTTGAACGCCGCCCACTGCACAAAAGATTACCACTACACCATCCAGCACCCGCAGCGACCGCTCAACCTCAACCGTAAAATCAACGTGTCCGGGAGTATCAATAATGTTGATGCGATGGTCCCGCCACTCGGTAGTGGTAGCCGCCGAAGTAATGGTGATGCCGCGTTCCCGCTCCTGCACCATCCAGTCCATGACCGTGGTGCCATCATGCACTTCGCCAAGTTTATGCAAAACGCCTGAATAAAAAAGCACGCGCTCGGTCGTGGTGGTTTTACCGGCATCAATGTGCGCGGCAAAACCAATATTTCTGTATTTTTCTATTGCGTGAGTGCGACCCATACTTTATTTACCACCTGAAGTGGGCAAAGGCCTTGTTGGCCTCCGCCGCCTTGTGAGTTGTTTCGCGGCTGTTCATGGCGCCGCCCGTGCCGTTATAAGCATCCACCAGCTCCGCCGTTAAATTTTCGATCATCGAATGTCCCTTGCGGGAGCGGGCCGCTTGCCGGAGCCACTGCATTGCCAGCGCCCGGGCCCGGACAGAATCCACTTCAACCGGAATCTGGTAAGTAGCGCCGCCCACCCGCCGTGGTTTGACTTCCATCAACGGCAGGACATTTTTCATTGCTCTTTCAAAAATTTCCAAAGGGGATTTTTTTAATTTTTCGGCGGCGCCTTCCATGGCAGAATACACAATTTTTTCCGCTTTGGATTTTTGGCCGTCCCACATGATTTTATTGATAAATTTATGCACCAGCTCGCTCTGGTACTTTGAATCCGGCCCAATTTTTCTTTTTTTAACTCTACCGTATCTTGGCATCGATGCTGCTCCTTTATTTGGTTCGCTTCGCTCCGTAACGTGACCTTCCCTGTTTGCGGCCTTCAACTCCCGCCGTATCCATAATTCCCCTGACAATATGATACCTGACCCCCGGCAAATCCTTGACTCTGCCGCCGCGGACAATTACCACCGAATGTTCCTGTAAATTATGCCCAACCCCCGGGATGTACGCCGAAATCTCTTCTCCGTTGACCAACCGGACACGGGCCACTTTGCGCAAGGCCGAGTTGGGTTTTTTGGGAGTGGTGGTATAAACCCGGATGCATACGCCGCGCTTCAGCGGGTTACCGCCCAAGGCCGGCGCCTTGCTTTTTACGTTTTTCTGGGTCCGGCGTTTCCTGATTAATTGATTGATCGTTGGCACAATTTGCGCCTCCTTTATTTAAGCTGACGCTGCGGTTTCCGGCACCAACTCCAAGTAACGGTATCCCGGGAAACCGGTTCCGGCCGGGATCAACCGGCCCACAATTACATTTTCTTTTAAGCCGTACATTTCGTCGGACCGGCCCCTCACCGCGGCATCGGTCAAAACCCGCGCCGTTTCCTGGAACGAGGCCGCGGAAATAAACGAGTCAGTAGAAAGCGAGGCCTTAGTAATTCCCAGCAGGACATCCGTGCCTTCGGATTTTTCGCCTTTGGTCTTATCATTTATTTCTTCCAGATCATCCACGCTGATCAGCTCTCCCGGCAGTAAAACCGTATCCCCCGGCAAAACAATCCGGACCTTGCGGGTCATTTGTTTAACAATTACTTCAATGTGCTTATCGTTAATCGTAACCCCCTGGCCGCGATAAATTTTTTGGATTTCATCCACCAAAAAGGTTTGCACGGCCTGCGGGCCCAAGATCCGCAACAGGTCATGCGGATTGATTGCTCCTTCCGTGAGCTGGGCGCCCAGTTTTACGTGGTCGCCGTTGATTACTTTTAAGCGCACTTCGTAAGGCGCCGTATACTCTTTACTCTGACTTTTGCCGCCGGCCAAAGTAATGACGCGCAAGCCTTCACGCTCGGAAATTGAAACCACGCCCTCAATATCCGCCAGAATGGCCGGATCCTTGGGGCGCCGCCCCTCAAACAATTCTTCAATTTTTGGCAGCCCCTGGATAATGTCCTTGGTCTTGCTGGGGTCTCTGCGGATGGCTTCAACTTTGGACAAAAGATCGTAGCTGTCTACGTCATCGCCGTCATGTACCATGATCCGTGATCCGGCAATGACCGAATAAAATTCTCCCGGAGCAATTTCAATTTTGGCCTTCTTGCCGGTTTCGGAAATCCGCAACACCAATCCCGCCACCTTTGAGATCACCCCTTGCGCCAGTTCTTCTTCCACGTTAATGCGCTGGCCTTCTTTCACGTAAACCTTGTCTTCCGGCCCGGAATATTCTTTGGTGCTTTTTGGGTTATAGACAAAAATTTCTCCGTCTTTTTTTGCCAGCAGGGTTTCGTAATGCTTGCCCCCGGTTTTTTTCTTTTGCGCGGTGGTGTCCAAATTTAAAAATTTGATCCGTCCCGGAGAGCTGGAAACCACGTACTCAAACGTCGGGTCAAACTCGGCCAGGGTATCTCCCGCTTCAATTTTCTCCTTATTCTTTACCCATAAAACCGAACCGATCGGGAAAGAATGTTCCTCTTTTTTATCCTTGATTTTTACGTATAACATGGATTCGCGGGTCACCATCTTGATCCGGTTGCCAAAATCGTCCTGGACTTCCTTGACTTCAAACCCTTCGCCAAATTCGGTTTCACCTGCATGCTTAGTGCGGATGGCAACTTTGGCCGCTTTGTGCAACGCGACGCCGCCAATATGGAAGGTTCTCATGGTCAGCTGGGTGCCCGGCTCGCCGATGGACTGCGCCGCAATGATGCCAACCGCATCCCCGATTGAAACTACATTGCCGCTTGACAAGTCCCGGCCGTAGCATTTTTGGCAAAGGCCGCGTTTGATTTTACAGGTGAGTGGAGAGCGCACTTCAACTTTTTCAATTCCGGCTTCGGCGATCTTTTCTGCCAACTCTTCGGTAATTTCTTCGCCGCCCTTCACAATTACTTTCCCTGAAACCGGATCGGCCACCGGCTTGACCGTAATCCGTCCCAGTAGCCGAATTTTTAACGGGACTACTTCTTCAAACCCTTCGGTAACCGCCGATAAAGTGATGCTTTTTTTGGAGCCGCAATCTTCATCTATAATAATAACATCCTGCGCTACATCAACTAAGCGGCGGGTGAGATAGCCGGAATCGGCGGTGCGCAGGGCGGTGTCTACCAAACCCTTCCTGGCGCCGTACGAAGAAATAAAATACTCGGTAACCGTCAATCCTTCTTTAAAGTTGGATTTAATCGGAATGCTGATAATGTTGCCGGACGGGTCCGCCATTAAACCGCGAATGCCTGCCAGCTGCCGGACCTGCTGTAAATTACCCCGGGCACCGGAAAACGCCATCAAATAAAGTGAATTTAATTTATCAAACTCACGCAGCATGGCTTCGGTTACCGCTTCGGTAACGCCAGACCAGACGTCCAGCGAGCGGATCAATTTTTCTTTGGCAGAAAGGGAGCCGTCGCGGAAATGCCTTTCCAGCTCCGCAACCTCACGGGTAGCGCGGGCTACAATATTTTTCTTTGCCGGCGGGACTTTTAAATCTTCAATGGAAATGGAAACGCCGGCCAGCGTTGCGTACTTAAATCCCAGGCGTTTGATCTCGTCGGCAATTTTGGCGCAGACCGCCGTGCCATAGGTTTTATAAACTCCGAAAACCAGTTTTTCCAGGCCCTTTTTGTCCACCAGCTGGTTGACAAACGCAAACTTTTCTCCCGGGACCAGCTCTTCGATAACTTTGCTGAGTGTATGATTGAATTTGATCCGACCGACCGTGGTTTCAATTACCTTGCCGTTGCGTCGGACCTTGACCTTGGCGTGCAAGTGCACTACGCCCAAATCATTTGCAACCATGGCCTCCCAATCGTTGGCAAAGATTTTACCTTCACCTAATTTTTGGCGTTCGTCCATGACCGTCATGTAATACGTCCCCAAAACCATATCCTGGGTAGGCGTGATAATGGGCCGGCCGGAAGCCGGCGACAAGATATTATTGGAAGCCATCATCAAGAGACGGCTTTCAACCTGGGATTCAGGCAGCAGCGGCACGTGGACCGCCATCTGGTCGCCGTCAAAGTCAGCGTTGAACGCCGGACAAACCAACGGATGGATTTGGATGGCCTTACCTTCAACTAAGACCGGCTCAAAGGCCTGGATACCCAAGCGATGGAGCGTGGGAGCGCGGTTCAACATGACCGGATGCCCCTTAATTACTTCTTCCAGAATATCCCAAACAATCAGATCGCGATTTTCAATTTGGTGGCGGGCGCTTTTGACGTTTTGCGCAATGCCGCGTTCCACCAATTTACGGATTACAAATGGTTTAAATAATTCCAGCGCCATGTCTTTGGGTAATCCGCACTGGTTGAGTTTTAAATTGGGGCCAATGACAATGACGGAGCGGCCGGAATAGTCAACCCGTTTACCCAGCAGGTTTTGGCGGAAACGGCCTTGCTTACCCTGGATAATATCAGTCAACGACTTAAGCGGCCGTCCGGAAGACCCGGTAACGGCACGTTTTCTCCGGCCGTTATCTATTAAAACATCCACCGCTTCTTGCAACATCCGCTTTTCGTTGCGGATGATCATGTCGGGCGCACCCATGTTCATCATTTTTTTCAAGCGGTTGTTGCGGTTCAATACCCTGCGGTACAGGTCGTTTAAGTCGGAAGTGGCAAAGCGGCCGCCTTCCAGCTGAACCATGGGCCGCAAATCCGGCGGCATCACCGGGACCACTTCCAGAATCATGGCTTCCGGCCGGTCGCCCGAATTCAGGAACGCCTCGGCTACGCGGAGACGTTTGATTACGCGCAAGCGTTTTTGGCCGACGGCAGTTTTTAAATCGCGGCGCAGTTTTGAGACCAGGGCATGCAAATCTATCTTGGAGAGAAGCTCGCGCACTCCCCTGGCGCCGGTTTCGGCCCGGAGCGCCTTCCCCAGCTTATCTTTGGCGTCCAGGTATTCGGCTTCCTTGATAATATTGCCGACCTTATATTTGGTCTTGGTCCCGGCACCAATTTCGACAATAATATAAGAATCATAGTAAACCACCTCTTCCAATGATTTGGTGGTTACATCCAATAATAAACCCATGTAACCGGGGATGCCGCGCAAAAACCAGATATGCGCCACCGGAATCGCCAGCTTAATATGGCCCATCCGCTCTCTGCGCACCCGGGAAGTGGTAACCTCAACCCCGCAGCGCTCACAGATGACCCCGCGATACCTGACCCGGCGGTACTTTCCGCAATGACATTCCCAATCTTTTACCGGGCCAAAAATCTTTTCACAGAAAAGGCCGCTCCTCTCGGGCTTGAAAGTGCGGTAATTAATGGTTTCGGGTTTTTCTACTTCACCGTACGACCATTCTAAAATGCGTTCGGTGGAAGCCAGCTTAACCTGGAGCAATTCAAAGTCCTTAAATTCCGGTTTTGCAAAAGCCATGTCTGCTATTTCCTCCCTTTTGCCTTAAATTTTCCCCCGCTCCGCGATGAACTTTCTCGGTTCATCCCCCGCTTGCCAAACATGGCCTTCCCCTCTTTGCTTTCTTCGTCAATCGAAACCTCAACGCCTTCTTTGGTAATGGTCTTGGCATCCAGCGCCAAACTGCGCAATTCTTTTAATAAAACCTTAAACGATTCGGGAATCCCCGGCTTCCCCATCGGCAACCCCTTAATGATTGATTCATAAATTTTTGAGCGTCCGACCACATCATCCGACTTGACGGTTAAAATTTCCTGCAAAGTATAAGCCGCCCCGTACGCCTCCAACGCCCAGACCTCCATTTCACCAAACCGCTGTCCGCCAAACTGGGCTTTGCCGCCTAGCGGCTGTTGGGTAATCAAAGAATAGGGCCCGGTGGATCGCGCGTGCATCTTGTCGTCAACCAAGTGGATCAATTTCATCAAGTACATATAGCCCACGCCAATTTTACGGCCAAAAGCCAGCCCGGTGCGGCCGTCGCGCAATTCTACTTTTCCGGTTTCATCCATCCAGTCGATTTTACCTTTTTCTTTGGCTTCCAAAAGCTTGGCCTCAACCGCTTTTTGCGAAGCATCTTCTTCAAACATTTCGTCAAAAGGCGGAACGCGGTAATTTTCACCTAAAACATGCGCCGCATGGCCTAAAAATAATTCAAAAATCTGGCCGATATTCATACGCGAAGGCACGCCCAGTGGATTTAATACCACATCCACCGGCGTCCCATCGGGAAGGAAAGGCATGTCTTCAACCGGCAGGACCTTACCGACCACCCCTTTGTTGCCGTGCCGACCAGCCACCTTATCACCAATGGAAATTTTGCGCAGCTGCGCCAGGTAAACCCTGACCAATTCGTGCACGCCGGGCGGCAGCTCGTCGCCTTTTTCTCTTGAAAAAATCCGCACGGCAATAACTTTGCCGCCTTCACCGGAAGGAACGCGCAATGAGGTATCACGCATGTCCCGCGCTTTGTCGCCAAAAATTGCGCGCAACAGTTTTTCTTCGGCCGGCAGTTCGGTTTCACCTTTGGGAGTAACTTTTCCCACTAAAACATCGCCCGGCTTTACGTCCGCTCCCACCCGGATGATGCCGCGGTCATCCAGCTCTTTCATGGCATCTTCCGCCACATTGGGGATTTCACGGGTAATTTCTTCCATCCCCAGCTTAGTGGCGCGGATATCCACTTCGAGCCGTTGGATGTGGACCGAAGTGTAAATGTCTTCCCGCACCAGCCGCTCGCTGATTAAAACCGCGTCTTCATAGTTATAACCTTCCCAAGGCATGAACGCCACCAGGACGTTTTTGCCAAGCGCCAGTTCTCCATATGAAGTGGCCGAGCCGTCCGCCAAAATATCGCCGCGGGTAACTTTATCGCCTTCGCGCACTACCGGTTTTTGGTGGACGTAAGTATCCTGGTTGCTGCGTGAAAACTTTACCAGCTTATATTTGAATTTTTTGCCGGTGGTGCCCTCAACTTCAATTTCATCGGCCGTAGCCCGGATAACTTTGCCGGAACATTCTGCCACCACCATCAATTTTGAATCGATGGCTACGTTGCGTTCCAGTCCCGTGCCCACATAAGGCGCTTCGGACCGAAGCAGTGGCACGGCCTGGCGCTGCATATTAGCACCCATCAAGGCGCGGTTGGCGTCATCGTGCTCCAAAAACGGGATCAAGGCCGTCGTCACCCCGACAATTTGCTCGGGTATCACGCCGATATAATCAACTTCATCCCGTGTGGCAAACACAAATTCTCTCTTAAACCGAACCGGAATCTGTTCTTCAATAATTTTCCCGTGATCACCAATCTTTATGTCACAGGGAGCAATTTTATGCAGGTCTTCAACATCGGCCGTCATATATTCAATTTTACTGGTAACCACGCCGTCTTTTACCCTGCGATACGGCGTTTCAATAAATCCGTAATCATTGACCCGGGCGTGGGTAGATAATGAAGCAATTAATCCGGCATTGGGACCTTCGGGGGTTTCAATGGGACAGATCCGCCCGTAATGCGAAGGATGGATGTCGCGCACTTCAAAACCGGCCCGCTCGCGGGTTAAGCCACCCGGTCCCAGCGCCGAAAAACGACGTTTGTGGGTAATTTCGGCCAGCGGATTGGTCTGGTCCATAAATTGCGACAACTGGCTGGAACCGAAAAATTCGCGGATCACCGCGGCCAGCGGTCGGATATTGATCAATTGTTGGGGAGCCACGGGCCCGTCGCCCGCCAAAACCATCTGCTCTTTGATCAAGCGCTCAATTCGGGACAAACCTACTCTAAATTGGCGCTGGAGCAGCTCGCCTACCGCACGGATGCGGCGGTTACCCAAATGGTCAATATCGTCCGGCATTCCACCTTCAGTATTTAAGACAACCAGGTATTTGACAATCCCAAGAATATCCGGCTTAGTCAGGGTCAGGGTATCTTCCGGGATGTTCACGCCCAACTTTTTATTGGTTTTGTAACGCCCAACTCGTCCCAGGTCGTAGCGGCGCGCATTGAAGAAAAGGTTGTTTAAATAAACCTGGGCCCCATCCATAGTTACCGGGTCGCCCGGGCGCAAGCGTTTATAAATTTCAATCAGGGCCTCTTCTTTGGGCTTAATGGGACATTCTTTTAAGGTCTTGCGCCTAAAATCACCATCGCCCAGCACTGACAAGATTTCTTTTTCGGTGCAGTTGATGGCTGATAACAGCAGGGTTATGGGAATTTTACGCGTCCGGTTGATCCGCGCAAAAACGGTTCCGCCCGAATCGGTCTCAATTTCCAGCCATGATCCCCGATCGGGAATGACCGTGGCATAATATAAAGTGCGCCCCTGGTGTTCAATCCGTTTATTCTCACGGAAATACACGCCCGGAGAACGCACCAGCTGGGCTACAATTACCCGTTCGGCGCCGTTGATGATAAAAGTTCCCCTCTCTGTCATTAAGGGCAGGTCACCGATAAAAACATCCTGGGTTTTAACCTCGCCGGATTCACGGTTGACCAATTTGGCCTTTACTTTGAGGGGGGCGGCAAACGTGATTTCCCTAATCAAGCAGTCGGGCGCCCCGTATTTGGGGGGTTCCAGCTTGAAATCGCCGGTAAAAATCAGCTCCATCTTTTTTTCGTAACTTTTGATGGGCGAAAAAGCGCGCAGTTCTTCCGGCAATCCTATATCCAAAAACCACTGGAATGACTTTTTTTGCAATTCCAGCAGATCCGGGGCTTCCACCATCCGCCGGGACTGGCCTTTAAATAAATTTTTCCGCTCGCGCCGCTCTAAATGTTGCAAGGGGAATCACATCCTTTACTTTATCTCAACCTTTGCGCCCTCGGCTTCCAGCTTCTTTTTTATTTCTTCCGCTTCTTCTTTCTTTGCACCTTCCTTAACCGGCTTGGGCGCGTTATCTACCAGGTCCTTGGCTTCTTTTAACCCTAACCCGGTCACTTCACGCACTGCTTTCAAAACCTGAATTTTGTTGGCGCCGGTCGAAACTAAAATAACATCAAATTCGTCCTTAACTTCTTCGGCAGCGGCTCCCGGAGCGGCCCCACCGACCATCATCATCGGAGCCGCAGCCACAACGCCAAACTTATCTTCCAGGCCTTTTACCAGTGTTGAAAGTTCCAATACTGTCATGTTTTCGATTGTCCCCATAATCTCTGCAATCTTGGTGTTCTCTGTCATTTTTGTTCACCTCCTTTTGTTTCTTTTTGTTTTCTCACCGCATCTAACGCATAAACCAGCTTGCGCGGCAAGCCCGACAGAACCATTACCAATCCGGAAAGCGGGCTCTTTAACCCGCCCACCACCATGGCAATTAACTCTTCCCTTGACGGCAGTTTGGCCAGCTCCGCAATATCTTTTGCATCCAACAATTTACTCTCTACCACCCCGCATTTGATCTGGGGTTTTTCGGCTTCGTCAAAGTAGGCCGTTAAAATTTTGGCCGGCGCGATGGGATCCTCTTTGGCAAACGCCACCGCAATTGGTCCGATAACCTGCGCATCTAATCCGTCAATTTTTAAGGCCTGCAACGCTTTAACCAACAAAGTATTTTTAACAACTTTGTATTCAACCTGGCCGGCGCGCAATTTTTTGCGCAGTTCGCTGATTTGAGCCACCGTCATGCCTTTATAATCTGTGACCACAATCGCCGTGGCGTGTGCTATTTTTTCTTGCAGAGCATTTAATTCGGTTGCCTTTTTGGGCTGGGGTAAGCATCCGGCAGTTTTCATTGTTCTCCTCCGCTGGCGGCGTGGACCGAGTCAAAACTGTAAGGGTCTATTTTGATCCCCGGCCCCATGGTGGTGGAAGTTGCAATACCTTTGATAAACCCGCCGCCCTTGGCAGTTGGCGGCTTGGCTTTAATTACCGCCCCCACGATCGCCGTGATATTTTCTTTTATTTTTGATTCATCAAAGGAGATTTTACCGGAGGGGACGTTAACCACGCCGGCCTTGTCCATCTTAAACTCAACCTTGCCGGCCTTGAATTCTTTAACCGTTTTGCCGATTTCAGGAGTAACCGTGCCGGATTTTGGATTGGGCATCAACCCCTTGGTACCCAAAATTTTTCCCAGTTTTCCAACCACGGCCATAATATCGGGCGTGGCCAGCAATATATCAAAATCCATGAAACCACCTTTGATTTGCTCTACCAGATCCTCGCCGCCCACCACGTCCGCCCCTGCGGATTTGGCTTCATCAAATTTATCGGGCTTGGTGATGACTGCTACCTTTTTGCTCTTGCCCGAACCGCCGGGCAACTGGACCGTGCCGCGGACGGTATCGCCCTTTTTTAATGAACCCAATTTTATTGAGACCTCAACCGTCTCATCAAATTTAGCGCGTTTGGTTTGCTTTAGCAGCGCAATGGCTTCAGCTAAAGAATATAATTTTTCCCGGTCAACCAATTTTGCCTTTTCCTGATAATTTTTACCGTTGCGCATAATTAGTTCCTTATTTAATCGTGATCCCCATATTCCTGGCGGTCCCCTCAATAATCCGCATCGCCGCTTCCACATCATTGGCGTTTAAGTCCGGCAGCTTGGTTTTGGCAATTTCCCTCAACTGGTCGCGGGTTATGGAACCAACCTTATTTTTGTTGGGGATACCGGAACCTTTTTCCACCCCGGCCGCTTTGATCAGGAGCACGGCCGCCGGCGGGGTTTTTAACACAAAAGTAAATGAACGGTCCTTATAAACCGTGATGATTACCGGAATGACCGTGTCACCCTTGTCTTTGGTTTTTTCGTTGTAGGCCTTGCAAAATTCCATGATGTTGACGCCGTGCTGGCCCAGGGCCGGGCCGATGGGCGGTGCCGGATTGGCCTTGCCCGCCGGGATTTGCAATTTAATCACCGCTTGGATCGGTTTGGTTTTTTTCTTCTTTTTTACTTCTGCCATTAGGACATTTTCTCCGCGTGTTCAAAATTTACTTCAACCGGCGTGTCCCGGCCAAAAATACTGACCAAAATTTTTAGCTTGCCTTTCCCGGCATTGACTTCATTGACGCTGCCGGTATAACCGCGGAACGGGCCGCTGATGATACGCACCGTCTCTCCCAGATCAAACGCCACTTCCAGCTTTTCTTCCTTGACCCCAATTTGCTTTAAGACCCGTTGCATCTCGCGGTCGAGCACCGGCTGGGGTTTGGTGCCGGAACCAATAAAACGGGCCACCCCCGGGGTCTGGCGGATGGTATACCAGGCCTCATCGTCCAAAACCATCTCAACAAACACGTAGCCGGGAAACATCTTCCTGACTTTTTCAATGCGCTTGGTACCCTTGATTTCGAGCGTTTCTTCCTCGGGCACCAGCACCCGGAAAATTTTATGCCCCATATTCATCTGGGCAACCTCACGCTCGATATTGGCCTTGACCTTGTCTTCCTGTCCCGAAAAGGTCTGGATCACAAACCAGCGCCGCTCACTTTCATCCACCGGTTCAACGGGTTTTGCCGGCGGGGCCGCTTCAGTTTCTGGCTCTGGCGGGGCCACTTCGGCTGGCTCCGTCGGCTCCGTTTCGGCTATCGGTTGAACAGGAGGCTCTTCCGCGGGCTCGTCCGCGGTTTCTTCCTTGGGCGCCGTTTCCGCTGGCGGCGTGGGCGCCTCCTCCGACGCTGCTTCCGAAACCGGAGTGGGTGTTTCCGCCGCGTTTTCTGCCGGGACGCTTTTGTCCGCCGCATCTTCAGCCGGCAACTTATTTTCAATATTGTCTTCCATATTTCAACCTGCGTTATATTCTTCTGGCCGTCAATATCTTAAAAACTTCAGCAAACCCAAAATCCACCAACATCACAAAAAACGCCACCAGGATTACAATAACCAGAATCATGGTTGACGCCACCGTAACGTACTTGCGGTCAGGCCAGGTGACTTTTTTTAGCTCAGCCAGGGTCTCGCGCAAAAATTGCGTTACTTTATTACCGACGCCTGCAATTTTACTTGCCGATCCCAGCATAATATACCTTATATAACTTCAGGTTCAGGCGAGACAGGACTTGAACCTGCAACCCTCGGTTTTGGAGACCGATGCTCTGCCAGTTGAGCTACTCGCCTCTGTAACCGAAACCTTATCTTTTTCCCTCTTTATGCAAAGTATGCTTCTTGCACCACTTGCAATATTTTTTCAACGCCAGCTTATCTTTGGTGTTTTTCTTGTTTTTATTAGTTGTGTAATTTTTTCGCTTGCAAACTTCACAATCCAGCGAGATGATTTCTCTCATTTTTTCCTCTTAAAAACAAAAAAATATGCCCCAAAGCCGAAACTCTCCCCCCCTCCAAATTTACATTGGAAAAAAGAAGATCAGTTTTTGGTTAAACAAAGGGGAATTTTACCCCACGGCAAGGATAGCTGTCAAGCGGTTTTTTGGGGTTTTTTTGCTGGTTTTGGGACGGACCTAAATTCAGTCGAATTAAAAAGTTTTTTGATTATAACACAAGTTTGTTGCTCCATAATTCGATATACATATGTATAGGTGAATAATAATGTACGAATCAGCAACCTTATTAACTTCAAACGGCTACAAACCGTGCGGTAAATATACACTTTTAAACAATGGTGAATGGGAATCTTGTAAAGAACCGAGTTGGCCGATTCCACCCCAATTGGAAACATTGCCCATAATCGCACCCCCGATCAAACCACCAACTCCTCCTCCGCCAAAACCCAAGCCAAGCATCCAACCTCCCACACCCCAACCATCTCCGCCAAGACCATTACCAACAACAACCACTACTTTCGAAATGCCCCCCCCACCCAAGCAATCAGATGCTGATTTTATCCTATCGAAAATGGGCATGCTCAATCCGCTCTTTACACGGGCAGCAACAGACACCAGTTTTATGGCTTTACCCGCCGCGCTAAGACTTGGAGCAAGACGTCTTTTGGGCATGGCAACCTATACGGAACTAGCAACTAAAGCTGGTGGCAACCTGGCGTTGAAATCTGTCAATGTAGCCCTATGGGCAACCTTAGCGGCAGATATGGCTTGTTTGGGTGTAGAACAACTCATTACCACTCCATACGAACGCTCGGTTCTCGCCAGGGCAAAGGTCGCGTGGAAAGAAGCAACCAGTGGATTAGAAGGCACCACATTAGCCGCGGCCGATTTTTTACTTGGCGCTTTTGTTGATGGGGAAATCCCTGCGGAATATATTGTTCAGATCGAGCAAGAAGACCAAAAAGCAATCGACCAATGTAAACAATTCATCGGCGGGAAACTTTTTGCAGCCGCACTACATAACGGCGGCAGATTGACGCCCGCAATAGCAAAAAGCGTACTGGAACAATTATTTGCTACTGCTGAAGGAAAAGAGTACTGGAAAAATATTACCGCCGCCATCAAATTAAAAGGCGGGGAACACCTTAATCCTTACGAGAAAATATTATGCGCGATCAACCCGGAAAATTTAATCGTAGATGAAAATACCGTATTCGTATTAAAGGTCCTTACCGTAGTTGATTTCAATGGCGACGGGACCAAATGTCTTCCATTGTCCGACACCTTAAAGACTGCTCGAGCATTACTATTACAGCGAGATGAAGTTTAATGGGGGGATAAAATGCCAGTAGTTGATCGTTGCACAAGTTCAGATATGACGGTTGCCGCAAGAATACTAAGAAGACCCCCAGCCGCAACTCATTTGCCCGTATCCTCACGCAATGTTCCACCCTTCCTCAAAAGTTTCTCCCGTGTTCATCCTAAGTATAATATTTGGGAAGCTGCTTTTACCTCATGGGGACAATACCATTCGGTGACCGCCAGAATTGCGGCAAGAGCGGTCATGCTGACAAGGGCTGAAGTTGACAAAAGGCCATTTAGTGCGGGTGGCGTGCTAAGCTGGTCAGGAGAAATTGTAGAGATCTATAACGCAACAATCTCACAAGCTCGATTGCAAGGAAAATCAGTGGAATGGGCAAATGAAGAAATTGAATTTTTAAATCTACTTACAAAAGAAGGTTTCTTAGCTAAAAACACTCAAGGATTTTTCGAGGTAACAGGGGAAGATGTTTCAATCGCTTTTTTTCTAGAACACGCCCCCCTTGGCATTAAGAAACATGAATTAAATCACGGCTTATTCTCGGAGGAGCCCGGTTTTCGCCATGACGTAACTAGCTATTGGGAAAACGCCTTAACCTCTACAGAAAGGCAACATATAAGGGATTTTCTTCTAAAAAGAGGTAATCCGGAAATATTAATACTTGCAGAATTTGCCGCCCACGCCCATTTTACTTTTTATAACCGAGAAGCATTATTCGGGAGTATTGCCCGAGCAGATGAAATTCGACAAGCAATTTTAGTGCTTGAAGCAAAATATTGGGAAGATCTGCGCCCGACTGCCTCTGCAAGAGAAAACCCGAGGCTGCCCATAAGGCTAACTGCATTAGATCCTAATATGGCCGCATCACCGGAAGCCTTAGATGCAGAACAGCTTGCCGCAGTTCACCAATTACTGGGAATCCGCCCGGTTGAAGAATAGCTACAACCCCACCCGCACAACGTTAGAAATGGTTTTTACCACCGACAATTTTTTTAAGTCGCGCAGAGTGGACTGCAGATTTGCATGCCGGACCAAATGTGTGACAATAATTAAGGTCGCCACGGCACGGTTGGTCTCGGGCTGGCTGACGGCCTGAATGCTGACCTGGTGGCGGGCAAACACGCGCGAAATTTCGGCCAGGACGCCGGAGCGGTCGGGGACTTTTAGGTTTATATAATAGCGGCTTTCAATTTGGCCAATATCTAACAAATGTGCCTTTGGCCCGGATGTAGCTTGCTCGCAATCACAGGCTTCGCCACAACAATCATCAACACAGCAATTTGCCTGGGCAATATTAATAATGTCCGCTACGACCGAAGACGCCGTTGGTTTGCCGCCAGCACCCTGCCCGTAAAACATGACATCCCCGGCAAAATCACTTTTGACAAAAATGGCATTATAATTTTCGGAAACCTTGGCCAGTGGATGATCTTTGGGAACCATGACCGGATGGACGCGCACATCGATGCGGCTTCCCACGCGGCGGACCGTGGCAATTAACTTTATGGCATACCCGGATTCTTTGGCATATTGGATATCTTCCTGCGAAATGCGCGCGATACCTTCGCGGCTGACTTTTTTATAATTGACGTAAGTCCCAAACGCGACCGCAGCTAAAATCACCGCTTTGTACATGGCGTCATAACCATCAATATCGGCGGATGGGTTGGCCTCAGCAAAACCTTGCTTTTGGGCAGCTTTCAGAGCATCTTTAAACCCGACTCCGTGCTCAGTCATATTATATAGTATGTAGTTGGTGGTACCGTTGACGATCCCGTAAATTTCGGTAATGTGGTTGGCGGCTAAATTATCACGGATGGAATTGAGAATAGGAATGCCGCCGGCCACCGCCGCCTCGCACAAAACCACTACGCCGTTTTTTTGCGCGGCAGAATAAATCTGCGGCATATGCTTGGCAATGACTTCTTTGTTTGAAGTGACGATGTGCTTTTTATTTGAAATCGCGCGGAGAATGTATTCGAGCGCGGGTTTGGTCCCGCCAATGGCTTCAACTACGATATCAATTTTAGGGTTGGAGATAATTTTTTCGGCGTTTTTATACACTGGAACGCCGTTAATTGAAGATGCTTTAGCCGCCACGTCGCATACCGCAACCACTTTAATTTTTGCGCCCGCACGATCCGCAATTATTTTGGCGTTAGATTGGAGCAGGTCGAGCACCGCGCGGCCGACCGTGCCGAGGCCTAAGATGCCGATGTTGATTGATTGATTTGACATGGGGGATTTACCTCAATCAAACAGTGAGCTAATCGACTGGTTTTCGTAATTGCGCTTAATCGCCTCGCCCAAAAGCTCGGCCGATGACAAGACCGTCAAGCCCTTTAATTGCTTACCCGCCGGGATGGGAACTGAATCGGTAAAAACTATTTCTTTAAAGCCGGTTTTGTTCATGCGCTCTACTGCCGGGCCAGACAGCAGTGCGTGCGTGGCCACCACATAAATATCCGGCGCACAACCCTCTTTGCGCAGGGCATCCACACCGTTGGTAATGGTTCCTGCGGTATCAATCATGTCATCGGTAATGATGACGGTTTTACCTTGTACTTCGCCCACCACGTGCGTTACGGCCGACTGGTGATGCGCTCCCCTAACTTTATGCAAAATTGCCAGTTGCGCACCCAGCCGGTCTGCCAATTTTTTGGCAACTTTGGCCCGGCCGGTATCCGGCGCCACCACCACCATGTCTTTAAGGTTTTTTTCTTTCAGGTAATTGGTAAACAGCGGCATTGCGGTCAGCGTATCCACCGGCACATTAAAAAATCCCTGGATCTGGTCTGAATGTAAATCCATGGAAACCACGCGATCAACCCCGGCGGTTTCCAAAAGGTTGGCAACTAAGCGTGCGGAAATGGGTTCGCGCGAGGCGGCTTTGCGGTCTTGGCGCGCGTAGCCAAAATGCGGGATGACCGCGGTGATACTCTTGGCCGAAGCTCGTTTCATGGCATCCACAACAATAAATAATTCCATCAGGTCTTCGTTAACCTGCTGGGAAGCGGTCTGGATGATAACGGCGTCGTGTCCGCGGATATTTTCCAAAATACGGGCGTAAATTTCACCGCCCGAAAACCGGTCGATTTTAATTTGGCCAAGCGAAATGCCTAAATAATCGCAGATTTTTTTGCCGAGTTCGGGATGGGATGTGCCGGAGAAAATTTTGAGCTGGCCGTTATTGTGTGAAAACAAGGAAGTAAGCCTCCTGTTTTAAAAGTGGACTTATTATAGCATACGGGAAAGTGGGAGAGGATAAATTAATCAATCAAGTCATAACACGGGTCGTTGCCGCGAAAATGAAGCTTGTATACTTCTCTGGCCAAAAGGTCGTTTGCCTGCGCCTGAGCCGGGTCACCATTTTCACGAAAAAGCTTCCTTCTGTTTTCGTAGATAAAAGGATTGAAGGGGTCAAGTTGCTCAGCTGCTGCCGACAACTGCATCCCCAAAGAAAATAACTGCAAGGATTTCTCTCCCTGTTTAGCTGAAAACAAAAAGTAGGAATGAACAGCATAAGCCATTTGAAGCAAAATTGAAGAAACAAAAACAAAATTGCTTCCCACCAAAAATTGCGACGGATTAGCATAATCTACCTGCGGATCGATAACGTGAGTGCATCGTCCAGGGTTATCCAATGTATCAATAAATTCAAATAATTTTGGCCGCACGCTTCCAATGCCAAGACAAGCGCTCGCATGTCTTAATCCAAAATAATACCCTTCACCAGTGACCACTTGACTTTTTAGCGCAACAATCAAAGCAAATAATGCAGCAATATCTATGCAGTTGGCAGTCATTGACACCGGATCCGGAAAATGTCGTGCCCATTGTTCAGTGCCCACAGCAAATCCATCCGTTTTTTCCAAAGAATACTCAAAGCCGGGTTCCAGTAAAACTGCCAGACCGTCAAAATCAATCCCAGCATCTGATCCGTTAAACAAACGCTCTGGCAATCGCCCCAGAAACTGCTCAAACCTATCCATACGGTCGGCCACAACGTGGGGCTGGGTAATACCCGACGCCGCCAGAGCACCCACAAAAGCCGCCCACTCTCCCATTTGTTCCCGCATTGCTGCCAGGCGCGGACCAAATTCTGACGGGGTTTCAACTGACGGGACACCTTCTCTGATTAAATAGTCCCTCCGCCCTGCTTGATCTAAATTAGAAACATGCGCACGCGGAACAAACAACGGCGGCTTGCTCCTGGTTTGCAGTGCGGCCGGAAGCGCAGACCAACGCGCCCGGGGTGGGGCTTCAAGTAAATCAGTTGAACTTGCACCTGTGCCAATCGACATATGCTATTATCCTTCAATATTTTTATCGACAAGATTGATAAAAAATTTCACCAGGAAGAGAGTGTGTCTTTTATCAGAAAACGTGAGTAAGTAGCGCTTTTATATTATGTGGCTTGAAACGACGTCCCCCACTTTCCATTCAAAACTCCCCCTGTTAAATAAATCGTCATCGGGTTTTTTAACCGCACCAAAATTATATTCAAGATTAAACCCGCTAACGTAATCGCCGTCATCAAGCATAAGCCTAATCCTTGCAATTTCAGCCACCGTAACCTCTGGTGCTAAACCAACCAAATGCTCAAACCTAGCAAAATATCTATTATTATTGCCACCGGAATCACCCAACCGGGCTAATCTTCTATAAGCACCAATCGTCTCCAATAATAACTCTCCTGCTGGGTTCGAGTCCCATACCGAAGGATAGACAAAACATTCTCCATTCTTCATCTTTAACTCTACGCCAATACAGTCGCCGACCGCGATATTCACAATGAGACGGGTAGCCAGTCGTCCTACTGCAGAACAAATACCCGCGCGGCTGTCAGTCTCCACCACAGACAATTGCCAGGATGGCTTGCCCTCTGCGCCAATACCTAAGCTAAGACAAAATGCCGGCTTTTCAACCCTTCTTGGATTAGACCCTGCTGGGGCCGGCTCACCATTACAACCTCTTAGTCGTCCCTCGCTGGAAGTACATATATAATGAAAAATTACTGGCTTTCCTGCCTCAAACCTTTTGCCCAGCACACACTCTAGTTGCGTTACCTCAAATCGAATTCCATAAATGCCAAGCATGCCGGCTGCCCTTGGACGCCAAAATCCCCTCGGCTCAGTCGATAAGCCGGAAAAGGTTGCCTTTACTCCTTTCATCCATGCTGCTGTCCGTACTACACTCACAGTCCTCATAATCGACTTTCCTTTCGTGATTTTATATGTAAGCCCTAAATAAAAACCGGGGTTGGCAGTGGGTCAAGCTCCAGTGAGGCAATTCTCTTGAATGGAAGGCCAAACACATGTTCTACATCTCCATTAAGGGTCGTGGTTCTAATCCGTAATTCTCCATCCTCGCCAATCTCAAAGCCAGCAACCCTTAACATGTCATAGGTTGCAGGAATATAATCTGCTTGCGCGCCGGTTGAGACCGCAAAACTTCTTCTCCATAAATGCTCTGGAATACGGGTCGCAAAGATCCGTCCCTCCCGGCATAAGGTCAGCGGATGCATGGTATTATCGACACCATAATATTTGTGTTTGCCAACCACGCCGCTAATCAACGCTGGATCCACTGGTAAGCTGGTTAAATTGGAGGCGCCAAGCGTTAAAACAGAAGGGCGCGAAACATTAGCCAAATTTCCCAGTCCGATTGGATCGTATCCTCCCTGCGCCAGCACCCTCAATATCCGCGCGGTTAAACGGCCTAACTCTGTACTTTCAACCGCATGGGCAATTGCAAGATACTCATCCATGCGCGTCATACAAATGCCGGGTGGAAAATCACAGTGCGTTTGCACCAAAGCGCTTACCGAAAATGCAATATCCTCCAAGAGAATCGAATCGCGCCCTCGCCTGGTCAGCTCAACTAGGCTGGGGAGACCGCAATCATATTGGGCGGCGGTCATCATTACGCCCAAAGTTAAATCTCTGCGGCGAGGATAAACAGATGGAACACCTAGCTGCGTTAAAGTTATTTCTTGATTGCCAAAGACAACCGGCGGAACATCCTCGAAAATCCGCACCGCCCTGCCTTCCGCCAATAAATATCCTATGGCTTTCTCTAAGCGTTGCACCCCGAGAACGCCAAAATTTCTTTTCTCACATACATAGCGCCGGGCATTTTGATCAAGGTTAATTGCTGTTGGCATATCCTTCTTATCGCGCGCCCAAATAAAAAATTTCAGTTTTGGGGCAGGGTATTTTGCCCGATTGCCCCTCCACCACCCACGATTTAGCAGAGGTAATCTTGACGGGGACAATTTGATCAAGCAATTTCTTGGGGCCGATAAAATATACGATTTTGTTGGTGCGGGTGCGGCCGCAAAGACGGTCGTCTTTAGCGCGGCCCTCCACTAACACTTCAACCGTTTCCCCTACCAAACGCTGATTTTTCTGAAAAGCTACTTCTTCCACCACTTGCATTATCTTTTGCAGGCGGGCTTTTTTTACTTCGGGCGCAATTTGCCGCGGGAGAGTGGCCGCGGCGGTTCCGGGTCGGATGGAATAGGCGGCCGTAATAACCGAATCAAAATTGGCGCGGCGGATCATGTCCAGCGAGTCATTAAAATCCTTTTCGGTTTCGCCGGGAAAGCCCACGATAATGTCAGACGTTAACCCCGCCGCCGGCATTTTTGCGTATATCTTTTTAACCAGCCGCAAATAATCGGCTCGGGTGTAATGACGATTCATGGCTTTGAGGATTTTAGTACTGCCGGATTGGATTGGAAGATGAATATATTTATTAACTTTAGGGAGCGTGGCTACCGCATCGATAATATCGTCGCTTAAATCTTTTGGATGCGAGGTCATAAAGCTGATCCACTCTACCCCGTCGATTTTGGAAACCTCGCGGAGTAAGTCGGCTAGATAATGCACTGTCGATTTTTCGACACCCTCTCTCCATGAATTTACATTCTGCCCCAACAAAATTACTTCTTTGTAGATGGATTTATCTAGCGCGCGGATTTCGGCCAAAATATCTTTCATGGGGCGGCAGACCTCGCGCCCGCGCACATACGGCACAACACAGTAGGAGCAAAAGTTATTACAGCCGTACATTATGTTAATAAAGGCACGGGGGGACTTGGCGCGTTTCACAGGGTGGCGGCGGCGCGGGAGGCAGGGTTCGGCAAAATAGGTTATTGGCGTTGGCCTGCCGTATCCGGCCCGTGCGGTAAGTTGGATTAAAAAACTGGCAAATTCTTCAATCCCTTGCGGGCCCATGACTAAATCGACAAAAGGCAATTTTTCGATAAGGTTTTCCTTCTCTTTTTGGGCAACACAGCCACAGAGGCCGATAATCAGATTGGGATTGGCTTTTTTCAGTTTATTGACTTCATATAGAAAAGTGTAGGCCCGGTTTTCGGCTTTTTGGCGAATGGTGCAGGTGTTTACTAATATTATATCGGCTTTTTCGGGCGTGGCGGCGGGCGCAAAGCCATTGTCTTCCAAAATCCCGGCCAGGATTTCGGAGTCGTTGACGTTCATTTGGCATCCGAAGGTTTTAATATAATATCGGGGCATAGACAAATTATAGCATTTGCGCTCGGCCATATATCAGCGTTAAAAATATGCCAAAAGCGCTATGGGTGGGAGCGAGCAGTTAATCCTCTTCACCTCTACTTTCTGAAGTGACCGCTTCAACCGACACAGTAAAAGCTAATTCGCCGCCCGGCCAGGGATCGCTATCACAACTACCTGCATTAATTTTTACGTAATAGCTACCTGCAGGCAAATAAGCTTCTGTGGTTGTGACCCCCACATAAAACGTGGGCTTCCACCAAGCTACAAAGAAGTATTTATAATAATTATCATTAATATAAACATGCGCATATACCAAGTCATCATACATCGGGGAGGAATATGTTCCACCAACATATATTGTCTTTACATTAGTATAATGATCCGCCGAGCCTGAAATGACGTAACCATTATTAATTTCACAAGAAGTTCCACTCTCAATGCTAGTTATATTAGTTAATCGATTTAGCAAGCCACACCCAGTTATAGTTAGAAGGACAAGTATAAAAATAGATGCAATTACACGTTGATCTTTAAATTTCACGCTAAATCACTCCCCTAATAAACGCACTTAAATATTCCAGCTATTTCCCCTTCAATTTCCGTATTAGTTTTTCCCCTCTCCCCACTATTGCAGGACTTCCCGTTTTCATGCATTTTTTTATCGTTTTAATTACAGCCGGCCGTAATCGTTTGTCCTTTTCGGCAAAGTCAGCCATGGTTTGCATGGAAAACACTTTTACAATATTGCTTTCCTCGTGGTTGAGGTAAAACCCTAAAATCTCCATGATATCGTCGCGCTCTTTATCGGTAACTTTGATATATGAAAACATTTGCGTCACATGCCAGCGCACTTCCTGCTGCTCAATCTTGGCAACTTCTTTAATCAGTCGTGTCTTAAAAGGTTGTAAGTATTCCGGATGCTCAACCGAAACTTTCTCAAGCGCATCGGCGCTGCGCATCCTGACACAGGAATCATCATCCAGCATGCCGTCAAAAACCTCAGCAAACAAGGCTGGTTTATTGAGGATATCCTGCACAACTTCATCTGCCCGACCGATTGAACGCAAATCCCCGCCTTTTAGCTTTTGTAAAATCTGGCTCATATCTTAATATCATCCCTCCAGCATATACTGAATCTCGGTTACATATTGCTTCGGATTATTAAAAAGAATGCGTGGCCCTTTTAAATATACTTCCCTGGAAGGAATCCTGAGTTTCATATCTTTCTTTTTCAGGTAATCAATCATCTTTTTGTAAGATTGTCCGATTGTCTCATAAGGCCCTTTATGGATTAAGGTTGCCGCACGTCCACCTTTCAGTTTTCTTACGGCTAACCCTTCTTTCTTAACCTCCTGCTTGATCGGCATTGCCGCTTCATACGTCGCATCCTCTTCCCGGCACTCCTCGTCAAAATACAAAGTCATTGCCGGCCCGGCAATATTTGGGCCCAGCGCCCGGCCAAGCTTCATAAACAAAGGGCCTACTTCCTTATAGCGCCCCTGGTGCTTGATACAGGCAATTAATAAGTCCGGGAGATTTTTCTCCTGGATAGCCAAGTTGATATTATTAATTTTATTTTCCTCTCGAGCTTGTATTAGCTTTTCCAATTTATGCAACTTCGCATGGCTTTCCTGGATTTCTGCGCCGATCTTAATTTTTTGGGCGCCCAGCATTTTCAGAATACTCTGCTGGTCGGCAGGACTGGCCAAAGCCCCTTTAATTTCCTCAAGTGAAAAACCCACTACTTTGAGCTCATTAATCATCAACGCCGATTCAATCTGCATCTCACCATACAACCGGTAATTATTTATTCCATCAATTCTTTCCGGCGACAACAAACCAATTTCATGGTAATGGCGCAAGGCTTTGGCGGTTATCCCTGTAATCTTTGAAAATTCTCCGATTGTATACATATTATTTCACCTGCCCGTCTTGCGCCGGCATGATGGAACCAGCCGGCAAACTTCCGTTCGGATTATACTCCATTATTTTCTGAAAGCGCTCCCAATGCCGGTAGGTGTAACGCTGGTCAATAGTAATAAATCCATTCACCAAAAAGCTGGCAAGAATAAAACCGATGGTTGCTTCCTTGAAGGATTTATTCTTAAAAATAGCATAAACCAACCAAACCACAGCAGAAGTCATAAAAAGATGCCCGACTTGTGCAAATAATGCACTACCCCGCCACCCAAAAACAAACATCCCGCCAATACCAAAAAAAGCCAGTGCGGGGATTGCCATCGCCTGGATAATTTTATTCTTTGTAAGGTACCCAATGAAATATAATAGTACCGATGGCGCGCAAGCATTAAAAAACAGCCATTCAATCAAGCTCGCCTTTGCCATCCCCAGAAAGAAATAAGTGCTGTTTAGGACTGCCAAAAAATTTAAGATTGCAATCACAATGCCAAGACGTTTATACATAAATAGCCTCCTTTTTGTACTGCGCCCGGTTAATTAGATCATTCTCCTTTCCCAAAAATTAGGCGCTGTCAAAACAGAGCATAAACGTTCCCCTTGGGGGAAGGTCAAGGTGTGTTTTTCCTACCTCCTCCTCTCCGCAAAATATTTCATTGCCATGATGACTGACACCCCCCGCCAAAACCACTATCCCCAAATTCTACGCCCGTTAAAGAAAAAAGCAATTTTGTTGTAAAGCCGCGTATTATATTTCATAATACTGCCAAACATGGTTAAAACAAAATTCGAGGAAACCCACATCAGCCAGGCATTGATCGGGCCCCGCTATACCTACAAGATAAAAAAGCCGGTAAAGTTTAACTTTGTAGATTATTCCACGCTAGCCAAAAGAAAGCATTTTTGTTTGGAAGAAGTACGGCTGAACCGCAGGTATTCACCCTCCATGTATCTGGGAGTGGTCCGGCTGAATAACGGCGAATATGCCGTTAAAATGAAAACCCTACCCGCGGAAAAAAGGCTGGACAAACTGCTGACAAAAAACCAAGTGACCCCGCAAATGATAAAACGGCTGGCGCAAGTTGTTTGGCACTTCCACCGGAAAGCTAAGGCCATAAAAGGCAAATTTGGCAGTGCAAAACTTTTGCGCGGGGTTTTTTACGGTAATTTCCAGACGACTTCAAAATTTGTAGGCAAGGTAATCAGCCGCCGGCTCGATCAACAAATTCAGGCATATCTTTTACATTTTCTGGATTTACATCCGGATTGGTTTGCCCAGCGCATAAGGGCAGGAAAAATAAGGGACCTGCATGGCGACCTGCATTCAGAAAATATCTTTTACCATAAAAAACCCTACATTTTTGACTGCATCGAATTTAATTCTGATTTCAGGTACATTGATTGCGCGGCAGAAATCAGTTTTTTAATTATGGATCTGGAATGCAGAGGGAAAAATAAATTAGCCGATTTATTTCTGGAAACCTATCTAAAGACCAGCTGTGACCAGGACTGCCGAAAACTATTGAACTTTTATAAATGCCATTATGCTTATATCAGGGGATCGGTGCTTTGTCTGGCTGGAGATTTTAAACTGGCTGCCCAACATTTTAAGCTGGCAGGGCAATATATAAAAACCAAACCCTATCTTTTGGCGGTGGGGGGCATCATTGGTACGGGAAAAAGCACGCTGGCCAAAGGCCTGGCCGAAAAATGGGGAGCAATCTGGCTGCGCTCAGATGAAATCAGAAAAAAATTGGCCGGCAAGCTTAATCCAGCTAACACCCCGCATCCTCGCCGCAACCGACCGGGATTTAAACAAGGGATATATTCTCCCGGTTTTACGCAAAAAACTTACCGCGCCATGCTGGCCGCGGCAGAAAAGTTTTTACGTAACGGGGAAAATGTGGTTTTGGACGCTTCTTTCTCAAAAAGAGTTTTCAGGAAAAATTTGCTGCGGTTAGTTCGCCGGGTAAAGGCAAATTTTAAGTTTTTGGAAACGGTGGCTTCGTCCAAAACCATTTTAAGGCGGTTAAAAAAGAGGAAAAAAGACATTTCTGACGCTGGGCCCTGGCTGCTAAATCAGTTTAAACAAAATTACGAACCACCCACAGAAATGCCCGTAATCAAAATTGTTACCGCCAGGAAGAAAGCCGCGCACGCTTAAACTCTAGATCGCCGCGCCCAGCCCCTAAAGCTTGATGAACCTATCCAGGTTAAACTTGGCGACTTTTTCCTGCCGCCGCTCACAAGCCGCGCAATTGTTTGGGTCAAAAACCGACTCCTTACAAAACGGGCATCCCAAAAAATAGCCGTTACGGAACTTGTGCAACGCCAGCTCCGCGTAACAATTTTCGCACACAAAACGCACGCCGGCTTTTAGCGGCTCGGTTACTTTGATGGGCGACGCGCAAATTGGGCAATGAAAATCCTGCATATTAAAAATTCACCTTCGGCGCTACTTTGGCCGCCTCGCTTTGTATTTGAAAAAATATCTTTTCCGGGTCAAATCCAAACATACGTACAAACATTACCGTAGGCACCGATTTGGCTTTGGTGTTGTATTGCTGAACCAGCTCGTTATATCTCATTCGCGCCACGGCCAGGCGGTTCTCGGTGCCGGACAACTCATCCTGCAGGGCCCGGAAGTTTTCGGAGGCCTTGAGCTGGGGATAGTTTTCAACAATTACCAAAAGACGGGAGATGGCGCTCTCCATTGCATTGGATGCCGCCACCTGTTGGTTGACACCGGAGGCTCCGGCTAATTTTGCGCGCGCATCCGCAACGTAAGTAAAAACATCTTTTTCATGCTTGGCATAACCTTTTACCGTATTGACCAAATTTGGGATTAAATCATAGCGGCGCTGCAACTGGTTTTCAACCTGCGCCCAGCCCTGTTTTACCCCTTGATCCATGCCAACTAAACCATTATAAATTCCCACAACCCAGCCAACCAACAACAAAACTACGACTACGATCCCGATTAACCAGTACGTCTTTTTCATGCTTTAGTCCTCCTTCTTTTTACTGTTAGCCCGCCCATCGCAGGCAAATTACCAACTTCGACCGCCGCCCCCGCCCCCCGACCGACCGCCCCCAAAACCCCCAAACCCACCACCACCAAAACCACCTCCTCCA
>JBAZQH010000013.1:0-27336 GCA_041645285.1 Candidatus Margulisiibacteriota bacterium
ACTGCGCAAGGACGATGAGGTCTCAAAGATGATGCTAATCCATAAAGACGACGAACTGCTTTTTGTTTCCTCTAGAGGGACCATGATGCGGCAAACTGCTTCCGGCATTTCCACGCAAGGGCGCTATGCCAAGGGCGTCCGGCTCCAGCGGCTTGATGACGGCGACTACCTGGTTGATTTAGCGCGGGTGGTTAAGGCCGAGGAAGAAGTGGGAGAGCAGGCCTGAAATTTTTCTGCATTTGTGTCGACAGTAAAGTATGCCAGAAAACATAGAGATACGGCCGGGAAGATTAGCCGGCAAAGCATCCGTGACCATCTATCGGGCTTTTCCGGATCCCCTAAGAGATGAGCGAAAACCAGCTTATCGCGAAGAGGAACGCTTTGTTCGTCAGTTGGTTGGCCAAGATCACGAAGGGATAATTTCGGCTACGCTTGAGCGACTGCGAATTCCAGCCATGCCGGCCGGCGTGATGTTGGAAATCGATGAACTTGTGCCGGGAAATGCGCAAACGATTTTGCGGGTAAAGGTTAACGCCGGGGCCGGCAGCTTTGTGTTGAAAGCCGATTATCGCGAGGATTCAGTAACTCCGGGATCCCCAAATTTATCTCAAAGATATTCTTTTGTCGGAGAAGCTGAGGATTTAGCTTTTGCTCAAATTGCGAAGCTGGCGCCAGAGTGCATTGCAAAGATAGCCGCCTCAGCTAAAACGCGTACGCCGCGCGGGCCCGTTTTTTGTTATACACAAGAGCTGATTCCTCCCCAATTTTTTCCAATAGTACCGACTTGGCACCAGGGCAGCTTTCGTTGTTTTCGCCATAACCCGGACCGGGCTTTATCTGCGGCACAAACCGTTGCGATTTGCCGCGGGTTAATTAGTGATATTGTATTGGTTTTTCTCCGGGCGCAAAACATGGGGGAATTTTTTATTCCCCGGCCATCTTTAAGCGCGGCCGATGTTATGGTGTGCCTTGATGGTCAACGGTTGGTTGGGGCGCGCTGGGTTGGGATGACAAATTGTCTGGTGGCGCAATTTAGCGCGACCGCGACGCCCGCGGAAAACCTGCTGGTTTATCTTGCGGCTATGACGGAGAATCCCGTTAATTGGCAACCACCACATGCGCTGCATCTGGGATACCGTGGGGCTTTTATTGAGGGAGCACTGTCTGGGTTTCAGCGAGCAGGAGAAGATTCCAAAATGGACAGGGAAACGCTCGGCGCAATATTTGATGCTGCGTATAAAGGGCTGCGGTCGTTCGGCTGAGCGCTCCCGAACCCCTTCGCCTTATGCGAAATCAACGCTTACAACTTGAACATACCCCTGACTTACATGTAGAGCAAGTCCCGCTTTGTTCTGTTCCGGCTTGGTTTAATTTATCCTTAGCCGACATGCTGAAACTGGGCGCATAAAAAATCCGCCGCATTTCAACTTTGCATTTGGGGCAAACGGGCGACGAAGCATCATTCATGCTTTTTTCGATTTCAAGCAAGTCGCGACATTTTGGGCATTTGTAGTCGTAAAAGGGCATGGCGGATATATTTTACCAGAATTATTTGTCTTCGGCTTGCTCGGCGCCGGGCAAGTTGCTGATGATGGCAGCATGTAAGGCCGACAAAATAGCTTCGTGCAATTTGCCATGATCGGCAAAGGCGCCTAACAACAAAGAAACGTCTACCGTAACTCTTTCGGGCAAGTAACTACCAAGTGTTTCGGCAGAAGCAGGAATTTGTCCGTTAGATAACAAAAGCTTGCCCGAGCGGGCCTCCCTTAATAAAGCCAAAGAATCTTCGGCGGTGCGGCCCTTCCGCTTAAAAACTAAGAGAGCGGGTTCCCCGTCCCGCAGGCCTTCTTGCAAGCCGACTAAATGCTCATACAAGGTGGTGTCAGACAAAACCGGCATATACATGGCCGCGGTAAGCTTTTTCGCCTCTCTTAACGTAAATTGCGGGTCTTGGCTGTGAGTGGCAGCGCCTAATTTGCGGCTAGAGGGGGAGGGAGCCGGGCAATTGGTCCAGCGGCGACGTTCCCCTTGAGGCGTGCGTGGCAATGCAACCAAAGCTGAAGGTGAGCCCATTTTAATTTTCTCCTTATAGGGAATTTTTCGGTCTTTTATCTAAAGGTGTTATCGGCAGTTCTTCAATAAAATTTCAATATATTTAAAAAATTATAGGAGATTAGCGGAGCAGACCCAAAAAGTAATCCAAATCCCGTTTCCCTAAAACCTCCGTCACGCACAACAACCAGTGGTTTTTGAGCTCAGGATAATATCTTTCTAACGCCAGCCCGCCAATAATGTTTTTCTCCGCAAGCTTTTTGTTTAGGGCGACCGGCGAGGCCGGGCACTTGACCACAAATTCTTTGAAGATGGGGGAGGGAGCTCTGGCGGCATGAGCGGCGCGGGCAAGCGGCTCGCCCTTTGCAAAAGCCAAAGCAAACCCAGGGGCCGCGCCGGCGGCCAACTTTTCCCGCAAATAATTGGCCTTATTCAAGCAAAGCTCGGCCACTTTTTTAAGCCCGTTTTTGCCCAAGAGCGACAGGTATACGGTTGCAGTCAAGGCGCACAGCGCCTCGTTGGAACAAATATTGGAAGAGGCCTTTTCGCGGCGGATATGTTGTTCGCGCGCCTGCAAAGTTAATACAAAGCAGCGCTTGCCGTGGTGGTCAACGGTCTGCCCCACAATGCGGCCGGGTAAAAACCGCACCAACTCCTTTTTTGCCGCAATCATTCCCAGCCCCGGCCCTCCCAGATTCATGGCGTTGCCTAAAGATTGCCCTTCCCCCACCGCAAGATCAAAACCAAGCTCCCCGGGCGGCGTTAATAGCCCAAGCGAAATCGGATCAAAAGTTGCAATTGCCAGCGAGCCATTTTTCTTGATGGTCTCCGCGGCGGCCGACAAATCTTCGATGATGCCAAAAAAGTTTACCTGCGGCAGAGCCACGGCTGCCACGTCGTCTTTCAGCGCGTTTTTAAGTGCGGAGAGGGAAGTTGTGCCCGTAGCCGGATCATAGGGAATTTCCTCAACAATTTTATCCATTGCCTTGGCATAAGTTTTCAGTACGGCGCGCCATTCAGGATGGACTACACTTGAAACCAAAATTTTATTGCGGCCGGTTTTATGGTATGCGATGGAGGCGGCTTCTGCCAGCGCCGTAGCGCCGTCGTAGAGCGAAGCGTTGGACACGTCCAGGCCGGTAAGGAGGCAAGCGTAAGTTTGGTATTCAAAGATGGCCTGGAGCATCCCCTGGCTGATTTCGGGCTGATACGGGGTGTAGGCCGTATAAAACTCGGAGCGCATGACCAAATGTTTTACGGCGGCGGGGATAAAATGATTGTACGAACCGGCCCCCAAAAAGCAGGCGGCATTTTTTGCCGACAGGTTTTTGGCCGCCAGCGCCGTCATTTCTTTTTCGAGCTCGATTTCAGAAATTGGCGCCGGCACATTAAGCCCGGTCAGGCGCTTTTCTTTTGGAATATCGGAGAATAATTCATCAACCGACGATGCGCCAATTGTGGCCAACATCTCTTTTTTGTCTTGGTCAGTTAGGGGAGAGTAGGTGTTCATTTTTTGATCAGGTCAGCGTACTGCTTGGCGTCCAGCAGGCCGTTCACTTCCGCTGGATGTGACATTTCAACCTTAATAATCCATCCGGCTGCGTACGGCTCGGAATTGATGGTTTCCGGCGACCCTTCCAGCGTAGAATTTACTTCCGTTACCTTGCCGGAGACCGGACAATATAATGTAGAAACCGTTTTGACCGACTCCACCACGCCAAAATCCTGCATCGCGGTCAGCGTGGCCCCAACCTTGGGTAACTCCACGTAAACTACGTCTCCCAGCTGGTCTTGGGCAAAATGGGTAATCCCAATGGTTGCAATATTGCCGTCGGTTTTTACCCATTCATGTTCTTTGCTGTAGCGTAAATTTTCAGGCACCATGTTTTTCTTCTCCTTCCAGGCGGTTGATTTTTATGCGGCAAAAAGCAAACACGGCCCCGGCAATAATTACCCGGGCCAAACTGTCGCCAAAACGGTCCAGCAGCATGGAGCGCTGGTAGTAATTTTCGATGGATTGGCTTTTGGCTGCCGGGCCGGAATTATCAGGAGAAACATTTTCGATCCCGCTGGCCGCACTTTCCGGGGGCGGCGAGGGCAAGAAAGCTAAACTGATAGCAGAGCTGGCTAAATCAATGCCTCCCCAGGTTAAAATAAAAACCGCCAGGAGGCAAATTGCGTAATAATAGATTTTTTTTAAAGGAAGAAATTCTGCATTCATTTTTGAGTCCTCCTGTGGCTGAAATGTCATCGGGCCATCCGCGGCTAACTATTTCGATAAAAAGGAAGCGTGACCAATTTCCCTTTCACCAAATTATCCCTGATTTTAACATAAACCGTGCCATCTTTTCCATTGGCGGGGGCGGCCGCGGGACGCGGAGATTGTAAGTATGCCAGCCCGATGGCTTTTTTTAGGGTTGGAGAGAGCGTGCCGGAAGTAATTTTGCCTGCGCTTATCTGTCCCGCCGCATCCCAAAAAACTTCGTACCCCGCGCGCGGGATGCCTTTGTCGATCAGTTCCACCCCAACCAGTTTTTTGGGCGCGCCATTTTCTTTTTGCGGCAAGAGTGCGGCACGGCCAATAAAGTCGCCTTTATCAAATTTTACCGCCCAGCCGTAGCCGGCTTCTATTGGCGAGGTTTCGTCGTCGTATTCGTGGCCGTAAAGCGGCAGGGCGGCTTCCAGGCGCAAGGTGTCGCGCGCGCCTAAGCCACAGGGCTTTATTCCAAACGCGGCGCCTTCTGCTAATAGCCGGCCCCATAATTCGGCCACAAAATCCTTAGGCACAAAAAACTCAAAACCATCCTCGCCGGTATAACCGGTGCGGGAGATTAATATGTTGCGCCAAACAAAACAACGATTTTTTTTGTACGGCGCAACGTCGATGCCGGTAATTTTTGCGGTCAGGGCGGCGGCCCGCGGGCCCTGCAGGGACAGCATCGAAATTTCCGTAGCGTGCCGGATTGCCACATCAAAGTTTTTTGCCGCGCGCTGTAATTCAAACCAGGCCAAAACTTTTTCCGTATTGGAGGCATTAGCGACAATTAAATATTTATCCGGCAGCTTGCCCACCAGCAAATCATCCGCCGCGCCCCCGCGCTCGTTGCACGCAATTGAATATTGGAATTGATAATCTGCTAGCTTTGCTGCGTCGTTGGTGGTAACGGATTGAATAAAACTTAAGGCGGGGTTGTTGGGGGGGGCGGTCTGCGGTCTCTGGTCTATAGTCTTTGGTCTTAACTCTATTACTCCCATATGTCCAATATCAAAGAGGCCGACGGCACCCCTGACCGCATTATGCTCTTCTATAATAGATGTATATTGCACCGGCATATCCCAGCCGCCAAAGGGCACCATCCGGGCGCCGAGGTTTTTGTGTGTTTGGATCAAGGCGGTTTGTTTGCCCATAAGGAAAGTTATTATATACCTTTTTTATTTTACCCGCCGCACTGTTTCCCCGACCCGCAATCTGGTTTCCACCGCAATTTTAGGCGGGGCATCTTTGGGGTTTTGAATGACTTCCAGCAAATAATCCACGGCGTCGCGGCCCAGCTTAATCCGGTCGGCAAAAACCGTGGTCAGGTTTGGGGCGGGGGTTTTGAGGTGGCGGGGGATCGCAATGCCGTCAAAGCCGGTCAAAGAAATATCCTGCGGTACGCGAACTTTGTTTTTAGCCAGCACCAGCGCGGCGGCATAGGCAAACAAGTCGTTGCTGCACATAATACAGGAAATCTTTTTGTGTTTTGAAAGCAGGCGGTTGACCCCAATGTCCACGGAATCCAGATTATTATAGTCGGCCTGGAAAATGGTTAAGTTTTTTAAGGGAAGCCGGTTTTTCAATAGCATTTTTTTAACCCCGGCCTGGAAGTTTTTCCAAAAAATGTCCTGCGGATCGGTCTCGCCGTTTAAAATGGCCAGATGCTGATGCCCGCAATTAATCACATATTCAACCAGCTGTTCTACCCCTGGCAAATTGTCAAAATAAATATGCGGATGCTTTTGCGCCAGCCCTTTGGTGCACTCAACCAATATATATGGTATGCCGTGGCGCTCAAGATCCTCTGCCATATGCGTCGAATCGTTGCCAATAACCAGGAAGCCGCTTAATTCGCAGATTTCCTGGTATTTTTCGGGGATTTTTTCAAAAATCTGCGCGCGCAGACCCAGCTCTTTCAGGCGCTCCAAAATGCCGTAAATAATTTCGTTGTAGTACTCTCCCAAAAAATGGTTGCGAAAGCCATCGAACGCCAATCCGATATTTTTAATTTCAAAGCGCGCGGCCAAATACCCCAGGTCGCGCGCCGCCGCCAGAATTTTTTCCCGGGTTTCTTTGGATAAGTGCTTTGGCCGCTTAAACGCCGCCGAAACCGCCGCAACGGATACCCCGCATTTTTTGGCAATCTCTTTTTGGGTAGGCATGCCGTTATTATAACATGTCTTGGTAGAATATATACAAAAATTTACTGAAAAATTTACCATGAGTTTGCCGATAAACAGGCGCGGAGTGAAAGGCGGGGCAGAGCAAAAAAACTTTAAGTATAAATTATCCAAGAAGGGGGAATAAGATGAGCGCAGTAACTTCAGTAGGCCCAAAAAAAGCGGGTGCACCAGGACGGAGAACCAGCCTGGCAGCGATAGATTTTGTTTGCAAGGGGACAAGGCGAGGAACAATTATCGGCGCCGTGGATGTTTTTGGGAGAAAAATTGGCATGGTGCAGGCGGGCTATTTTGCGCTAGGAGAAGGATATCTTTATAGCCAAATGGCGATAATCGAAAAAGTGAGAGTTGACCTTGCAGCAGACCGGAAAATAGGACTCCCCTCCTATTTGCCGAAGGCATGGCTGGCAGAAAGAGTAAGCGGAAGGATGGGACAAGACGGCGACTTCTCTTGGATGATGCTTGAGGGGGACGGCCGGGTTGGCATAATGAGAACAAGGAAATTTGAACCGGATGCTTTCTATTTAGCGGAGGGAAGAGATCGAATTGTTAGCCCCGCAGGTTTTTTGGATAGAGAAAGAGATGCGTTAATAAAGGCAGGCTTAATTAACGAGAAAGGCGCCCTGGGCCAATCGTTTTTGGATATATTAGACGAGCGCGGCCGAAGAGGAAGAAGAGAATCACTGCCGCAAGCTTTTTCCGCGGCATTAAGCGGGGTTCCGCAACCACGGCGCCAAGCGCTTTTTGAGTTGCTTAGGCAGGCCAGGGTAGACAGAGAGACTCCTTTTCCGATTCGATGGCTTGATGAAACCGCCCCAGATTCATCTGCGCCCTTTTGTCATGCCCAAGAGGTTGGTTTAATAAAAATGGTAAACCTTGGGAGTTAGGAAAAGAATCTGTCCAATGCCCCAAAAAAGCATAGTTAATTCTGAAATTTTCCCCAACAATCGACGATATTTATCTAGCGAGGCGCAAGGGCGCTGCACTAAATTTAAAAACAAGGAGAAATAACATGGCAGGCCCCGCGAGAGTTTATGGAGGTCCAGTATTTAGGGCGCCGGGAAGATTAATGCTTAAGGAGGCAACAAGGCAATTACATGGCGGCTGCAAAGCGGCGCCATACGACTTTAGCCCACAGTTTACATATTTGATTGGCCCCCCGGTTTATTCTCCAGAAGTTCCTTTTGCGCGGGGGTACCAGCGAGATGCCATTTTAAGTGATCTGCGGAGCGGGACGAGCTGTTTGCTGATTGGCCCAAGCCGAAGCGGGAAGCGCAGCTTGTTGATTGGCGTGGCTGGGAGATTGTTTGGGCGGAAAGTTGCGGAAAACGCCAAAGGGGTGGTTGATTGCTCGGAACTTTCAACTAGCCGCCTAAGCGAAGGCCCAGTGGACTTGCAGGCGGAGCTTTTTATTGGATTAACGCAAGAAGCAGGAAGGCAAGGCGCCAAGTTAACCGCTGCCTCAAGCGGGTTGATCCTGGAAGCGGACAAACCGATATATATATTGCTTGATCACGCGCATCTCCCGGAAAGTTATCTTCAATACCTTGCCGCATCGGTTGCGCAAAACCCCAACCTTAGGATGGCGTTGGTGGTTAACGCGTTTCATTTCAATAGGGAAGAAACGGCAGTCCGCCTCTTCCCAGGTTGGAGTCAGCGCGTTGTAGGGCCGGTTTCTCGGCCAGCGGTTGAACAATTAATTTCCGAACCGTTGCGAAAGCGTGGATTGGCGTGGCTCCTGCTCCCATTGGCAAGCGCCATCCATTGGTATTCTGGCGGCTGGCCCATTTTGGTTAATTTTACTTGCAGCAGGATTGGCAAAATATTAATGGAAGCGCCCAACAGAAAACAAGCGATGGAGCAAATTCGTGGCTTTCTGGCGGGCAGAGAGATTTACAAAGACGTGGATTTTTTGCGAGATCAAGTGCAGGGCGGACTGATGTATAGGTTAACCGATGAGGAGAGGGTGGTAATGCAAGCATTGGCGAAGGGGGAGGCAGTGCCCGAAGGAAAAGAGGGGGCAGCGGCCAACCTTGAACGGCTTGGTTTTGTGGAAGTAAGGGATGCAGCGACCCAGCAGTTTCAGGTTAAAGGTGAATTACTGCGGCTGTGCTTTGAGCACTCAAAATTATTGGAGCCACGAAAGCACAGCCGGCCAGTTTGGTTTTTTGGTACGGTTAGCGACCTCGTCGGTTCTGGTTTTTATTCCAGCGATCCCGCCTTTATCCTCCCGCAGGTGAGGGTGTTTTTAGGAGACAACATTGAGGAGTATGACATACACCAGTTTGTTTTGGAAAAAGAAGCTGACCTTGCAACAATCATTGCTTTGGCGCGCGGCGAAGATCCGTTTGTTAGCCCAGAATTGCTACGGGCGTTATGTGAACATGGATTATTAGAAATTCCAAGGACAGAAGACGACCCGCCAGAGCTGGATCGAGACGTTATGCGCGGAGGGCACGTGATTCGTCCCGACAGCGTAATTGGCCTTAGAGAATTAATGGAGCTATCCGAAGTAGCGGCTGCTGTTGTGGGAAAATTTTCGGCCGGGCAGACAGGCAGCGACTAAGCGAGCGTTTTTCCCAAGGCCTCAATAAACTTTTTATTTTGTGCCGGCGTCCCAATGGTTACCCGTATCGCATTAGGCAGGCCAAACGAAGTTAGCGGCCGGATGATTATCCCGCGCCGCATTAAATCCAGGAAAACCCCATCCGCCGGGCGGTCCAGTTTAATAAAAATAAAATTGGCCTCGGTTTTTTTGTAATCGATTTTGACGCCGGTTTTTTTTAGGTGATCCAACTCCGCGTACAAATATTTTTTGCCTTCGCGGTTATTTTTCAAACTGCGCTTAACGTGTGCGGTATCCTTAAGCGCGGCAACCCCAGCGGCCTGCGCCAGCCCATTCACGTTGAAAGGCAGCTTAACCAAATTTAGATATTTAATAATTTCCGGCCGCGCGATGCCGTAGCCCAATCGCAATGCCGCCAGCCCGTAAATTTTTGAAAAAGTGCGCAACACAATTACGTCGCGTCCTTCTTTTACCAATTCGATGCTTTTTGGAAAGTCCTTGGCTTCAACGTATTCGGAATAGGCCTCGTCCAGAACCACAATTACGCCCTTGGGAACTTTGTTTAAAAAATCCACCAGTTGTTTGTGCGTAAAAATAGTGCCGGTGGGATTATTGGGATTGCACAAAAAAATGATTTTGGTGTTAAGCGTAACTTGCGCAGCAATTGAGCGCAAATCGTGTTCGGCATCCAGCGCCGCGGCAAAAACCGGCTGGCCGTCAAAAATATGGGTAACCGCTTCGTATGTAGAAAAAGTATGTTCGGAGGTAACCACGTGTTCTTTGGCATTTAAAAACACCGCGGCGACAAATTGCATAATTTCGTCCGAGCCGTTGCCAACAATCAAATGCGCAGGCGTTACTCCCAGCTTTTGCGCCAGCGCTTCTTTTAGCAGGATGGCGTGCTGGTCGGGATAAATATTTGCTTTTTTAATTGTCTGGTGCAAAGCGGCCATGGCTTTTTTTGAAGGGCCCAGCGGATTTTCGTTTGAGGCCAGCTTAATAATGCCTTCTTCTTTGGGGGTAACGCCCGGCACGTAAGGGTGGAGGTCTTCCAGGTTGGGCCTAATTTGATCTTTCATTTAAAACGGGTTTAGCCAGCTTACGCCAATTAAATAACTCTTGGGATCTTTCCCGGCAAAGTTGGCGGTGTCCTGGAAAACATTCAACGCGTTGGCGTGGATGGCCAAAGACGGCAGCAAGAAAAACCGTGCGCCGGCATCCACCTGGGAAATGGTTTCCCCGGCCAGGCCGTCCACCATCAGGAGCAATTGATTATTGAGCAGGGGGACCTCAACGCCGGCCACGCCCATGGGACGGAAACGGTTTCCGGGAAAATCACCCATAAAACCAAAAGTCAGCTTAAATCCCTGCCGCATATATTTGGTGGCAACCATGTACACTTCGGATTGGCTGGAGGATGCCAAATTTTCTCCCCCAATGGCCAGGAGCAGGGGGTTGGGTCCGGTGTCGGTGGACAAAGACAGCTTGGTATTAATATAAACGCCGTCGCGCAGAGTAGTGGTGGTGGCAGTTTGGTCGTAGCCGCCAACGCAGCCCAATTCCATGTTAGGGAAAGCGCCCACGTTGATTTTGTAATAGAGAGATTCTTTGCCGGCCATGGCGTTGGAGCCGTAGTCAACTGCCAGCAGGTAATCTTTATGGGCCAGGATGTCGGCGGAGGGGATTCGGACCAAGCCGGTGGCGCCATTGATGGTGGGCGTGTTGAAATAGGGGGCGGCGGCGAACGTCGCGCTGGCCGACAGGATTAAAATCAGGGATAAGACAATTATTTTTTTCATAATGCCTCCTAAAAAGCAAATTCTCAATCAGCGGCAACCGGAAAAAAGTATATCACCCAACTAGTCCTAAGTAAACCTTCTCCATTTCTTTTGCTGCGGCCACGGAAGAAAATTTTTTCTCGCCATTGAAGCGGGCGGCCGCGCCCATTTTTATTAGTATGTCACGGTTGCGCATCAACCCAATAACCTTATCCGCAAAAACCGTCTCGTCTTCCGGCACCAAAAAACCATCTTCGCCATCAGAGATACTGGCGGCCACGCCTTCGGCGTTGACCACCACCGCGGGCAATCCCATTACTTTGGCTTCCGCAATGACCAGGCCTTGCGTTTCGGTCTTGGATGCAAAAACAAATAAGTCGCCCGCCGCGCAGCAGTCAAAAACTTCAGCGTGCGGTACGCCGTGGGTAAAAACAATTCTTCCCGCAAGGCCCAGCTGTGCCGCCAGGGTTTGCAGGTTTTGTTCTTCCGGGCCGCCGGCCACAATTAAGAGATAAATTTGGTTGCCCGCCTCGTTTGCAACTAACTGCGACAGGACGCGCAACAAAAAGGGCAAGTTTTTTTCTTTGGCCAGCCGCCCGGAGTAAATGAGCAAAAATGCGTCTTTGGGGATTCCGTATTTTTCTCTCACCCCTGCTCCGCGGCGCTCCCCCGCCAGGCGCAGGTTGATGCCGGTATGGATTACAGAGGAAGGCGCCAAGGTGTTAAGCGAACGATAATAGGCATCGGTTTGGGGGGAAGGCGTGATTACATGGGAGCAGTGAGAGCAAAAGTTTTTCAGGTGCCGGCGCAAAAGGCGCGCCAGGTGCCAATGATTTACAAACGGAACATAATGCACGTATTCTTCAAAAAGCGTGTGCAATGTATATACGTAAGGGATCCCCAGGCCTTTTGCCAGGCGTTGGGCGCGGATCCCCAGCTGAAAAGGAGTGTGGGAGTGGATTACCTGCGGAGAAAAATCTTTCAGAGTTTTTGTAAATCCCGGCGCAAAGGGAACCGTTAAACGAAAACCGGAATAAGGGGAGGGGAGCGATGGAAAACGGAAAACATTTTTTTCGATTTGGGCCCCCGGGTAATTAGGGACAAACAACTTTACGTCGTGGCCCAACTGCCGCAGATCTTCAAAAAGCGTATTGACGGCAATGGTTACCCCGGAAAGATAAGGAAGATAGGAATCGGCAAAGAGGGCAATTTTCATTTTTCCATTTCGGCAATTTTTTTAAACAGTTTGGGCAGGCGATGGAGATGCGCCTGTAAATCCAGGTCCTCGGTGTGGGGGACGGCCGGGAATCCCGAAACCACCTGATTATTGGGGATGTTTTTGGTTACGCCGGCGCGCGCCAGCACTACGGTGTTTTCCCCGATGGTGACGTGGTCTTTAAATCCGGCCTGGCCGGCGGCCGTGACCCGGGCTTCAAACGTGACCGAACCGGACAGCCCGACCTGTGCTGCCAGCGCGCAATGTTTTCCCAGAACACAATTGTGCGCAATGTGGACCAGACAATCGATTTTGGTGCCTTTTTTAATGATGGTGTTGCCCAGCGTGGCGCGGGCGATGGTCGTATTAGCAAAAACTTCAACATCATCTTCAATTATTACTCCGCCAACCTGCGGGATTTTGGTGTAGCCATCCGGACCGGGGACAAAACCAAACCCGTCAACCCCGATCGCTGCGCCCGCGTGGATTATCACATTTTTCCCGATTATAACGCCGTGGTAAATGACAGCGTTAGGAAAAATAATTGAGTTTTTTCCGATTTCGCTCTGGTCGCCGACAAAAGCGCCGGAAAAAATTTTTACGCCGTCGCTGATTTTAACGTTTTCTCCAATCACTACGTTGGCCCCCACTGCGGCCCCCTCGCCAATTTTTGTTCCCTTGCCCACCACGGCGGTTTTGTGTACGCCTTTATTTAAAGACAGTTTTTTTTCAAATAACGTTAAGCTTTGCGCCAGCGCCAGGCGCGGATTGTTTACCAGGAGGAAGGAAATGGTTTTGTTGTAGCAAGCCAGCGATTCGAGTTTAGTGTCTTTTCTCACCACCACAGCGGAAGCGTCGGTGGGTAATTTTGAAAACTTGTCTTCAAGCAGAAAAGTTAAGTCGCCGGGAGATGCTTCCGCATATGCCGCCACGCCGGAGATTTTTGTTTTGGCGTCCCCCGCAATTTCCCCTTGGCAGAGCTTAGCAATTTGTTCTAAAGAAAAAGGCATGCTATCTGTTTAACTCGGCAATCACCATGTCCGACAGGTCCATGCCGCCGGTAATAATTACCTGCTTGTCCAGCACCAAATCGATCCCTACTTTTTTAGCCACCACTTTTACCGCCGAAACAATTTCCAGCTGGAGCTTGGTGGTAATTTTTTCGTTTAGTCTTAACAGCTCTTCCCGCTTGGGCGAGAGCTCTTTTTCCAGATCTTCTTTCATTTTTTCCAGCTCTTCTTCGCTTTTGCCGTCTTTTTGGGCTTTTTCCAGCTTGGTTTGGCTGGCTTCAAAGTCCTTTTTAAAATCGGCTTCTTTTTTGGAAAGTTCGTCCTGGGCTTTGGCGGTGGCCTTGTAACCCTTAAAGACCTTTTGTACGTCAATGAAACCGATGGAATTTAGGTCGAGGGCCGAAACGACGGTTCCGAAAACTAAGGAAAAGACAATTAATGCGGCCAGAAGCGTAGTTAGTTTTTTCATGGTTTCCCCCTTTAGAAGATGAGATATTATATCAAGTGGGGGAAAGAAAAACAAACGACGGGAAAAATATTTTTGCGCCAAATTGAAATTTTTGAGGTGACGGGACGATAAGATTGTAGTTGTGAGGGCAAAATTATGGTAGAGACAAAAGGGGTTCAATTAAGAGGAAGAGATGCGAATCTTTTTTGGAATCATTTGCCGGCGGCAGAGCACGCAGGGAGACAGGCCGAGGTCGCAGCTTATATGGGAGGGTTGCGGTTGAGGCCGCGCAAAACAGTTGTTGTAGCGCGTATTCCGGATATGCTTCAAGCCGGGGACTTGCCGGCACAAGTCAGGAAAGTAGCTTTGGTTTGTAGAGCTGGCGATTTGCATGGGAAAGAGGATGGCGGCATGCAGCGGCTTTTGTCGCGTGTCATAGTCGAACCATTGCCTGGCGCAGGTCAGTGGTTGTTTGAATATAACACCATTGCATCGTCGCGGTTAGATTATCTCAGCACAGAACCCCAGCGAACGGAAGATGATTTTGGCCCGGACATAACCCCATCGATTGTCGCAATGCCGGAGCTGCGTACCGCGCTGAAGCTGTTTTGCCTGCGGGCAGCCGTTGGTAAATGGCAGTAGCGTACGGATTGCGTTTCCTGATTCCGCGGAGCTTGATTCGGTTTTAGGCTTATTCTTAAAAGATTCTGCCTTTGCCGGAGAGGGCGACGTACAGATTGGCCTTGGCGGGTATCGTTATAGAAAACATATAATGGTTGATGTTTGCGACCGGCATAAACCTAATTTAGACTATTTGGAGCAGATTGCCTGGTTGTTTGATGGGATTACCGCCGCAGACGTACGCGTTGCATCCTTTATAAACGTCGCCGGTTAATTTCCAGCTGTACCATTAGCACCGAAACGTCAGCGGGAGAAACGCCTGCTAAACGCGAGGCCTCGCCTACCGACGCCGGGCGCAACTGATCCAGTTTTTGCGTGGCTTCCCGACACAGCCCTTCCATTTTTAGGTAGTCAACGTCTTTGGGAATTTTAAAATTTTCCAGTTTTCTAAACCGCGCAATTTGTGTTTTTTGCCGCTCAATGTAACCCGCGTATTTTACGGCGATCGCTGCCGTTTCCGCGGCCTCAACTGTCAGCACCTTGGGCTTGCCGCCTTTTATTTTTGTGCGCTGGCGCGCCGGTGCACCCGTGCGGTTAAGATACCTTATTTGCTCCTCTACCATTTCTCTCTTTCTGCAAAACGCGGCGAATCTTTCTTTTGATATCAGGCCAACGCGGTGGCCTTTTTCCGTCAGCCGCAAGTCCGCATTGTCCTGGCGCAAAAGCAGGCGATATTCTGCGCGCGAGGTAAACATCCGGTAGGGCTCGGTGATTTCTTTGGAGATTAAGTCATCAATTAATACTCCGATATACGCTTCGTCGCGGCCTAAAATTAACGGCGGCCGTCGCAAAATTTTTAGTGCGGCGTTGACGCCGGCCATAAATCCCTGCGCGGCGGCTTCTTCGTAGCCGGAGGTGCCGTTAATTTGGCCGGCCAAATATAATCCGGCAATTTTGCGCGTTTGGAGCGTCCGGTCAATTTCGGAAGGACAAACAAAATCATATTCGATGGCGTAGCCCGGGCGGATAATTTCAACTTTTTCCAGCCCTGCCATGGTGCGTAAAAACTTCAGTTGTACATCTTCCGGTAAACTGGTGGACATTCCCTGCGTGTAAATTTCCTGGGTATCGCGCCCCTGCGGCTCTAAAAAAGTTAAATGCCCGGATTTGTCGGGAAAGCGCACCACCTTGTCTTCAATTGACGGGCAGTAGCGCGGTCCGACGCCCTTAATCTTTCCTGAAAAAAGCGGCGAGCGATCCAGGTTGGCTAAGATAATTTTGTGCGTTTTTTCGTTGGTGCGCGTCAGATGGCAGGGAACTTGCGGAAAGGCCAGTTGGACGTTTTCGGCGGGGCCAAGTTTACCGCGCTGGTTTTTAGACAAATATTTTTGATATTCCCAAGTGAACGAAAACATTTTGGGCGGCTCGTCGCCCGGTTGGATCACGGTTTTGGAAAAATCAATGGTGCGCTGGTCCAGCCGCGGCGTGGTGCCGGTTTTGAGCCGGCCAATTTTTAATCCCAAGCGGCGCAGTGAATCGGATAATTTATCTGCGGCAAATTCTCCAGCCCGCCCGGCGGCCATGTGTTTCATTCCTACATGGATGACGCCTTTTAGAAAAGTGCCGGGGCAAATAATTACGGCTTTGCCGCGATAGATAACATCCAGCGAGGTGCGGACGCCGATGATTTTTCGATTTTTAGTTAAGAGCTCTTCCGCTAGCCCCTGTTTTACATCTAAATTTTCGGTCGATTCCAAAACCCTCTTCATATACCGATGGTATTGCGCCCGGTCAGATTGCGCGCGGAGCGACTGCACCGCCGGCCCTTTTTTGGTATTGAGCATTTTCATTTGCAAAAAGGTCTGGTCGGTGGCCTTCCCGATTTCTCCGCCCAGCGCGTCAATTTCAAAAATCAGCTGGCTTTTGGCGGGGCCGCCCATGGCGGGGTTGCACGACATGAAGCCGACGGTATCGATGTTCATCGTGAGCATGAGGGTTTTTAACCCTAAGCGCGCGGACGCGAGCGCGGCTTCAATGCCGGCGTGCCCGGCGCCAACAACAATAACGTCATATTTTTTTGGGTATTCGAAAAATCGGGGCATAATTTGTATTGTAAACCATTGTTAACCAGACGGCAAATTAATATGGTAGAATCTTAAAAAAGCGGTAATCAAATCTGCCAAGGCAAGGAGAATTAATGCGGATATCTTATAAAACTTCCCAAAGAATCGTTGTGGTAATTATTTGTTTAATTGCAGTGGGGGCATTTTTATTAGCCAGAAGCGAATTTGATATCGCGACGGAGGGCGAGGCGTTTTTTGGCTTGTTCATGGCGCTGTTTCTTATTTTTTTGGTTTTGGCTTCGCCAGTGTTTTTTTGGCTAAAATCCCGGCTCCATGAATTTGCTGGAATGCCACTAAGCAAGGTGGTTTTTGCCATCCCAGAAGGTCAGTTTCCAGGAAAACTGCGGGGCAGTTGGCTTTCCATCTTTAAAGAAGAAAAAGACCCCTTGGCGGCGACGGCCTTACAGCGGGTGGCGGCGTATTTGGTTGATCTTAGTCTTTTGCTTTTGGCGGGGCTGGTGGCAACCTTGCTTTCTTTGCTTTTCGTGATTTTACTGGCCGTATTCAATGTCGGCGAACTACCGGCCTTTACAGAAACTTTTATTTTTATTTCTTTTGCGGTTTGCTTAGGCAGTGTTATCGTGTATCTTTTTATCCGGGATGGTTTTAACGGCCAGGGAATAGGTAAGCGTCTGATAAAAATCCAGGTAATTGATAAAGACAGTCGTAAACCAATTGGTTTTGGAAAGTCCGCTTTACGCTACTTGATTTTGCGGGTATTAAGCATTATTGAATTCATTCTTCTGCTGGTTACTCCCAACCATCGCCGCTTAGGAGATTTAGTGGCGAATACAATTGTTGTGAAAAAGCCGTAAGCAAATTTTATTGTTTTCTTTTGTTGGCGAATGTTATAATCTTCTTGCTATGGTTAAGCCCAAATTCAAGCGCATCCTCTTAAAACTTTCCGGCGAAATTTTTGGCGGCGAGAGAAAATATGGCATCGACCCGCAAATGCTGCAGCACGTTGCTGATGAGATAAAAAAAGCCCACCAGCACGGCGTGCAAATTGCGGTGGTGGCGGGCGGAGGAAATATTTTTCGGGGGTTGGCGGGGGCCTCGCGCGGGATTGACCGCGCCACCGGCGACTACATGGGGATGCTGGCCACCATTATTAATTCGTTGGCCTTGCAGGACGCGCTGGAGCAAGAAAATGTCCCATGCCGGGTGCAGAGCGCAATCGAAATGAAAGCCGTGGCCGAGCCGTTTATCCGCCGCCGGTCAATCCGCCACATGGAAAAGGGGCGGGTGGTAGTTTTGGCGGGCGGCACCGGCAACCCTTATTTTACAACCGATACCACTGCGGCATTGCGCGCGGCAGAACTGGGCGTAGATATAATTGTCAAAGCCACCAAAGTTGATGGCGTTTATGACAAAGATCCATTAGGCCACCCGGACGCGAAAAAATACGTAAAATTGTCGCACATGGAGATATTAAAAGGCCGCCTGAAAGTCATGGATTCAACTGCGGCGTCGCTTTGCATGGACAACAATATTCCGATCATTGTTTTAAATTTGCTCAAAAAGGGCAACATTGAAAAAGCGGTTTTGGGGAAAAGGGTGGGGACGTTGGTGGTTAACGAAGAATAAGGAGAAAAACATGGCGGACATTATCAAAGACGCCGAAGACAAAATGAAAAAAGCGATTGAGAACGCAAAGAAAAATTTTGCCGGAGTGCGGACGGGAAGGGCCTCGGCTTCGCTTTTGGACCACATCACAGTTGAGTATTACGGCACCCAGGTTCCACTAAAACAGCTGGCGTCGGTTTCTGTCCCCGAGTCGCGACTGATCGTTGTCCAGCCCTATGACAAGAATTCGGTAAAATTGATTGAAAAAGCCATCCAGACCTCGGACGTGGGAATTAACCCGGTTTCGGAAGGCGGGAAAATCCGCCTGCCCATGCCCCAGTTAACCGAAGAGCGCCGCCGGGAGCTGGTGAAAATTGTTAAAAAAGAGTCGGAAGAGGCCAAAATTGCCTTGCGCAATATCCGGCGCGACGCCATTGCCCACCTAAAAAAACAGAAAGACGAAAAACACATTTCTGAAGATACGGAAAAAAACCAGGAAGACGCCACGCAAAAGCTGGTTGAAAAATATTCGGCGGAAATTGACGCGCTACTGAAGCATAAAGAAGCCGAAATCATGGAGGTTTAAATTATGTTTAAGATTTCCCAGGATTGCTCCGGTTGCGGAAAGTGTGTTGAAGAATGTCCGTCCGGCGCCATCCACCCCCAGGGAGACGTTTTTGTGATTGACAGCGAGGCCTGCACCAACTGCGGGATTTGCGAAGAGCTTTGTTCGGTGGAAGCCATTTTTGAAGAATAGTTAAAGGATAGCCAAAGTTCGGCGGCGCCCATGAAACAGTTAATAAAATATTTTCCTCGCGTTTTTCCTTTTTTATCCCAAGAAAAAGCGGCTCTGGCAGAGCAAAATATCCTCCGGCACATTGCAATCATCATGGACGGCAACGGGCGATGGGCGCAAAAGCGCGGCCTGCCGCGGGCGGCCGGCCACCGCGCGGGCGCCGAGGCCCTGCGGCATTGTGTGCGGGCTTGCCTGGAAATTGGGATAAAATATTTGACGGTCTACGCTTTTTCTACTGAAAACTGGCTGCGGCCGCGCGAAGAAGTGAGTTTTTTGATGAATCTGCTTTCCCAGTCGATTGACAGTGAAGCTGAAAATTTGCATAAAAATAATGTCCGGCTGCGTTTTTTGGGGAGGATTAAGGAATTGTCTTCGGAGCTGCAGTCAAAAATTGCCGCCGCAGAGGCGAAAACCCAAAACAACGACGGGCTCAATTTAACGGTTATGCTAAACTACGGCGGCCGGGCCGAAATAGTAGATGCGGTTAATGCTCTGATCGAGCGCCACCCCGGAGAAAAAATTGCGGAAACAGAGATTACGGCTGCTTTGTATACCGGCGACTTGCCGGATCCCGACCTGTTGGTGCGCACCGCGTCGGAGTTGCGCGTGAGCAATTTTCTGCTGTGGCAAATTGCCTATGCGGAGATTTATGTCACCAAAACTTTCTGGCCGGATTTTAGGAAAGAGCATTTGTTGGTTGCCATAAAGGAATACGGCCAGCGCGTGCGAAAGTTTGGCAAAATTAAGGAGCAAATTTAAAATGTGGTTGCGCCTGGGTTCAATATTATTGGCGGCGCCGGTGGTCATTGCCTGCGTTTGGTACGGTGGGGTGCCCTTTCTTTTATTAACGCTGTTGCTGGCGTTAATTTCGGTTAACGAATTTTACCAGATGATGCAAAAGCGCTCTTTCCGCCCGGCCTATTATGTGGGAAGTTTTTTCACCATCTTCTTCATTGTCTTTGCCTTTTTTGCCTTGAAAAAAAACTGGGAACCGGCGCACTCGGCAATTTTAACGGGGGCGGTTTCCATTACGCTGGTGTCGGGCCTTTTTTTGCGCCGCACCAGGGATGTGATTGTGGATGTGGCGGTAACGCTTTTGGGCATGGTTTATGTCGGCTGGTTTTTCAGCTACCTCCTTTTTGTGCGCTCCTTAACCGACCACGGAGCGTTTCTTTTCTTTTTAATTGCTACCGTTTGGGCTACGGATATTGCGGCCTACCTGGTGGGCACGGTTTTTGGCAGGCACAAATTAAATCCGGAAATCAGCCCTAAAAAGACCATTGAAGGGGCGGCGGCTGGACTGCTGGTGGGAATTGCCGCCGGGCTCATCTTTTCCCAGTTTATAGAAATGGATATGCTGCATGCAGTATTTTTGGGGGCGCTGGTTTCGGTCTTGGCGCAGGTTTCGGATTTAGTGGAATCCATGCTCAAGCGCGATGTAGGGGTGAAGGATTCGGGCGCGTTCCTGCCGGGGCACGGTGGAGTCCTGGACCGCATGGATAGTTTTATTTTGGCGGCGCCGGTGCTGTATTATTATGTGGTGTGGTTTGTGGGAAAATAGGCTCAAAGTTCAATGTTCTCAATATGCAAGGGTAGGCAATGGACCAAATTAACCTAAAAGAACTAAATGACCTGGTCAAGAGGGCACTACTCGAAGATATTGGCGAGGGCGATATTACGTCGCAGGCAATTATCCCTTCCTGGAAGCGCGCGCGCGCAAAAATTCTTGCTAAAGAAAAAGGGATTTTAGCAGGAATCTTTGTGGCCGAATTGGTATTTAAGGCCGTCAACAAAAAAACCGTTTTTATGCGCAAAAAAGAAGATGGGGACGAGATTGGCAAAGGAACCACCATTGCTGAAATCGAGGGTTTGGCGCGGGATATTTTAGCGGCAGAGCGCGTGGCGCTTAATTTTTCACAGCATCTGTCCGGGATTGCAACCTTAACGCGGGCTTTTGTCCGGGAGGTTTCCGGCCTGCCGGTAAAAATCCGGGATACCCGCAAAACCACGCCAACCTTGCGCCAGCTGGAAAAATACGCAGTGAGGGCGGGGGGCGGAGAAAACCACCGCGCCGGTCTATACGACGAAATTTTGATTAAAGACAATCAGATTAAGGTGGCGGGGGGCATTGACAAGGCCATTGCCGCCGCCCGTAAAAATGCCCCGGCGGATAAAACCATCGAAGCGGAAGCGGACTCAATCTTTAAGGTTGCCCGGGCAATTAAATCCGGCGCCAATGTAATTTTATTGGATAATATGTCCCCGTGGATAATGAAGGTGGCGGTGGGGATGATTCGCAAGCATAACCAAAAAAATCTTCTGCCTTCAGCGTATATTGAAACCGAAGCGTCGGGCGGGGTAACGCTGGCGAATGTCCGTCAAATTGCGGAAACCGGTGTAGATACAATTTCGATTGGGGCGCTGACCCACTCTGCCCCGGCGCTGGATTTGAGCTTGAAGTTTGTATAGGGGTGTAAGTTGTAATATGAAGCGATGCCTGATTATTTTGTGTTTGGTGGCGTGGCTGGTTTCCCCGGCCTGGGCGGCAACTTATTATGTTGCTGCCGCAACCGGCAGCAACGCTAATTCCGGCGGTTCCGCCGATCCTTGGAAGACCATTACCTATGCGCTGACCAAGGTGTCCTCCGGAGATACAATTTCGGTACAACCTGGTTTATATGATCACGATGTTAACGGTGAAACCTTCCCTTTGACGATTGATAAAGCAATCACCTTGGGAGCGTCCACTTATCTACTGGCTACCATTGAAGGCGGGGGCTTAACTTCCAGCGAGGCCATAATAGAAATTTCTTCAGGTACGGCCGAAGCCGTAATATCCCGCTTCTATATTCGGCCCAAAACCGGTACCTTGGTCAATAATTTAATCTCGATCCGAAATGCCTCAGGGCCGGTAAATGCACAGGTTGACAACTGTTATCTTAATGGACGGGATTCCTCATGCGGAGGGATAAATGTTTTGCCAAAGTTGGGGCATGGGAGCTTATCACAAACTAATATCAATCGCAACATTATTATCAATTGTTCTCAATACGGGATTCAATTAAGGCGCGTAAATAATACAGAAATTAATACAGTTGTAAACAACACCATTTCAAACTACGGTTACGGAATTCTTGTGCATAGCGGGGTTAGTGCCGGCCTATTTAATAATATACTCGTTAGCGGAGAGACGGGGGTTGGTATTGCCGAAGGAGCAACTGATTATAATATAACTTGGGGATATAATGCTGCATATGATAATACGAAAAATTTTGACCCGTATATCCCCACCAGCGAAACCAACGTGGTGGTGAATCCATTTTTTGTCAATGCCCCAGCAGGCAATTTCCGCCTGCAATCGAAGCAAGAAGGTGCCCCCAGCCATTCTGCCTGTATTGATGGCGGGAAGCCAACCGATGATTATTCTGCTGAACCAACGCCTAACGGCAGCCGGATCAATATGGGAGCCAACGGCAATACTACTCGAGCTGAACTAAGTTATGGGGCGATTACATATTACGTTGATGCCGTAAACGGGAGCGATAGTAATCCGGGAACAACGTCTGACTACCCCTGGAAGACCATTACTTATGCGCTGACGCAGGTTGCAACCGGTGACACCGTAAATGTGGCGGATGGCTTATACGATCAAGCTGGCAACGGTGAAGCATTTCCGCTTGTCATGGACAAACCAATTTTATTATGCGGCGCCGGGGAGGCCCTTACCACCATCGAGGGCAGTCCGACGTATGATCCTGACGTGAGCGCGGTGATTAGGCAAACGGCGGGGGGGACTACTACGATTGAGGGCTTTTTTATTACCCTGGCGACAGGCTATACCGCCAATAGCTTAATTAAAGGAATGCGCGGCAGCCCGGTCGGTTTAAATTATTTCAATAACTATTTAGACGGGAAAAACGTCGCCAGCACGCGGAACGGGATTGATGTTGCCGCTACTTATACCGGGCGGCCAAACGTAAAGATTATAAAAAACGTAATTATTAATTGTTTCGGCGGGATCGTTAGTTTCGGGCCGCAAGATATCCAGATTATTAATAATACATTATCGAGAAATACTAGCGGCGTATCTTTCTGGTCCAATGTTTCGGCGGAAGCGAGGAACAATCTCTTGACGTCCAACGCTTTCGGGATGCTGGTAGAGAGCGGATCTACTGGGACAACCGTTAACAGCACATATACGGTGGGCTACTCAAACGTGCAAACTTATGGCGCCGGCATAACTACTAATGAAACTGATCTGGATAGCATGGATCCGGTTTTTGTTAACTCCGGGGCGGGGAATTATCGATTACAATCGATTACGGATGGGTATGCGGCGCAGTCGCCCTGCATTGACCTGGGTGATCCGAATGATGATTATAGCGTGGAGCCATCTCCCAACGGTTCGCGCATCAATCTGGGAGCTTACGGCAGTACCGCGACCGCAGAAAAAAGCCGGGAACATCCGATCACTTATTATGTTGACGAAGTAAATGGCAACAATAATTATCCCGGGTCAGCGACCTACCCCTGGAAAACCATAACTTATGCCTTAACGCGTGTGGCCACCGGCGATACCGTAGATGTGAGGGCTGGCTTATACGATCGGATTGGCAACGGCGAGGACTTTCCGCTTACCATTAACTATCCAATTATGTTAAGCGGTGCCGGGTTTTCCACCACCACCATTGAGGGTAGCTCGGCAGATGGGTCCAAATTGTCCTCGGTAATTGAGCAAGCGGCGGGCGGCACGACCACGGTAGAGGGCTTTTTTGTCACACTGGCGACGGGCCATACCGCCAATAGTTTGATTATATCAACCTCGATCACCCCGGTTGGATTAGATTATTTCAATAACTATTTAGACGGGAAAAACGTCGCCAACACACGGAACGGGATTGATGTTGGCGCATCTTGTACCAGCCGTCCGGCTATAAACGCAAAAAACAATATAATTACACTTTGTAGCAATGGGATCAACAGCTCCGGGCCGCAAGATATTAATATTGTTAATAATACACTGGTGGCAAATAATATCGGCGCATTTTTCGGGTCCAATGTTTCTGCGGAAGCGAGAAATAATATTTTAGTTGGTGACGTTGCTTTTGGATTAAACGTAGACACCGGATCTACAGGGACAACCGTTAATTGCACATATACGGTGGGCAGCTTAAACGGCGCAACTTATGGCGCGGGCATAACTACCAATGAAACCGATTTAGACAACATAACGGTCGCTTTCGTTGATCCCGCTGCGGGCAATTATCGATTACAATCGATTACGGAAGGGTATTCGGGGCAGTCGCCCTGCATTGACCTGGGAGATCCGAATGACGCTTACAGCTTGGAGCCGTCTCCCAACGGTTCGCGCATCAATCTGGGAGCTTACGGCAACACCGCGACCGCGGAAAAAAGCCGGGAGCACCCGATCACTTATTATGTTGATGCGGTAAATGGCAACAATAACTATCCCGGATCAGTACCCTATCCCTGGAAAACCATAACTTATGCCTTAACGCGCGTGGCAACCGGCGATACCGTAAATGTGCTGTCGGGCTTATACGACAGGGCTGGGAACGGCGAAGAATTTCCTCTTACCATCAACTATCCAATTGTATTAAGCGGTTCCGGGACAACCAAAAGTACCATTGAGGGCGACCCGGCGGATTTAAACAGAATGTTAATTTTGGCTGATTCCGGCACAACTACAGTTGAAGGCTTTTCCCTTGTGGCCAAGGACGGCGCCCAGATCAACACGTTAATCTGGTATGGGTACGGGAACGCGTGGATAAAGAATAATTATATAAACGGGAAAAGCACAACTTTGGTCACGCAAGGGATTGGCGGACCGAACGGAGGGATCACCAGGAGGGCGGAACTTAATATAAAGAACAATGTTGTTTGGAATTGCCACAAGGGCATGCTTCCCAGCACCAGCGTCGAAGCAAATATTATCAATAATACAATTTTCTCTTGTGTGGTGGGGATCGGGTTTGAGTCTTATAATACGGTTACGATGAGGAATAATATTGTAGGGGGTTGCGTTGAGGGGATTTTGAAAGGTACGGGAGGGAATACCTATACCTGGGGGTATAATGCTGGTTACCAAAATACGCACTTTAGTTTTGACCCGAGCATCCCCACCAGCGAAACCAATGTTGAGATAAACCCTTATTTTGTCAGCACTACCGAAGGCAATTTTCGCCTGATGTCTTCACAGGAGGGCTACGCCTTACATTCGCCTTGTATTGACGGCGGCGACCCGACAGATGCTTATAGCTTGGAGCCATCGCCTAACGGTTCGCGGATTAATATGGGCGCCTACGGAAACACCGCGACTGCAGAGTTAAGCTGGACTGCGCCCACGCCAGATAGCATCACCATCGCCGCCCCCAATGGCGGAGAAAAGTGGCTGGAAGAAGAGATAAATAATATTACCTGGACCAGTACCGGAGAGATTGATTATGTCAAAATAGAATACTCGACCAATAATTTTGGCGCGGCTACTACCATCGTGGCCTCAACCGAAAATGACGGCACGTATGCCTGGACGGTTCCCAACGACCCGAGCGCAACGGTTAAGGTTAGGATTTCAGATACGGCGATTATAAGCACACGGTCAACCAGCGCCAGCAATTTTGAAATCTTGCCGGCGGCCTATCGCATTGCCAGCGGGCAGGTATTGTGCTATCCAACTGCGTGGCGGCCGCTGAGGGATGACCCGGTTAAGATGGCGTACTATTTGACCAGCGACCAAGCGACGAGGATGGTGGTGATTGGGGTAAGTGGTGAAATTGTCTATTCCGGAAGATTTGCCTCCGGCGCCAGCGGGGGACAAACGGGATACAACGAAATTACCTGGAATGGCCGTACCAGCTACGGCTCAATCATCGGCAACGGGATATACATAATTAAGCTAATTTCCGGCACCCGCCAAATTGCGAAAGGGCATATGGTAGTGTTAGACTAAAGCATGGGATTTTCATTGGGTATCGTTGGCCTCCCCAACGTTGGCAAATCAACGCTTTTTAACGCTTTGTCGGGCCGGCTTGTCAATGTTTCCAATTATCCTTTTTGTACCATTGATCCTAATGTGGCGGTGGTTGAAGTCCCGGACGAGCGGCTGGAAAAAATCCGCCAAATCCTGCAATCGCCCAAAGCCATTCCCACCACAATTGAATTTATCGATATTGCGGGGCTGGTGAAAGGTGCGCACAAAGGGGAAGGGTTGGGGAACCAGTTTTTGTCGCATATCCGGACCGTGGACGCCATTGTGCAGGTGGTGCGCTGTTTTGTGGATGACAATATTGTCCACGTTGACGGTTCGATCAATCCACAAAGGGATATGGAAGTAATAAATTTGGAATTGGTCCTGGCGGATCTGGCGGCGGTGGAAAAGTATTTGGAAAAAACCAAAAACGCAGCCAAAGCGGGAGACAAAAAGCAATTGCAACAGGTTGCTGACCTGGAAACAATCCGACAAACTCTGGGAAAAGGTGTCCCGCTAAGGTTGGCCGGCGAAGATGTTCTCGAGACGGCGCGGGGCGTGCCGGACTTATCGCTCTTGACCGTAAAACCGATGATTTATGTTGCTAATGTGGCCGAAGCCGCCAGTTTGGCGCAATTTGAAGAAAAATCTGACGCGATTGCCATCTTTGCAAAAACTGAAGCTGAAACCAAAGAATTGCCCCCGGCGGAACAAATCGAATATTTGCGGGCGATGGGGATTGCGGAGGGGGGGGTATCGCGGCTGATCCGCGCCGGATACGGACTTTTGAATTTAATCACATTTTTTACCGCTAACGAAAAAGAATGCCGCGCCTGGACGTGCGCGGCGGGGACGTTGGTCCCCCAGGCGGCTGGCAAAATCCATTCGGATATGGAGAAAGGGTTTATTGCTGCGGAGATTGCCCATTACGCCGACTTAATTGCCTGCACTTCGCTGGCCGCTTGCCGCGAAAAAGGTAAGCTCCACGTCGAAGGGAAAAATTATATTGTGCAGGATGGCGATTTGGTGCAAATCAGGTTTAATGTGTAGTTAAGGCAGTTTTCCGGGAGCCAGGTTTGACTTGCCAACTTGCCCGTTTTTAATGTAAAATAACACCCTATTCCGAAGGAGGTCTTTTTGTGAACAAATACGACGTTTTATGTATGTTTGACCCTAAAGTTGATGAGACCAAAATTGAAACTATTTTAAAAAAGTTGGAAGCAAAAATCACCGCGGCCGGCGGGAAAATTGCCAAAACTGAAAAAAAAGGAACCCGTCCCCTGGCTTCCCAAATCCAAAAGCGGAAAGAACTCAAGGAAGTAAACTATATTAATTTGGTGGTGGAGGGTCCCGGCGCCGTGCCGGCCGAAATCAATAAGCTGCTGCGGGTCACGGAGGAAGTGGTCCGTTTCATGGTTTCGGTGAAGACGGAGGAAGAGATTTTAGCGAAGGGGCAAAGTCCGGCTAAACCAGCGGCGGAAGAAGAAAAAGTTGAAATTTCCCCTTCGATTTTTGTGGGAGAGGGAGAGCCGGGTGGCCAATCTTAACCGTATTATCCTCATCGGGTGCTTAACCCAGGATCCGGAAGTCCGGTTTACCGTGGACGGATCTCCTATGGCAAAGTTTAATCTGACGGTCAACCGTTTTGGGGGCGTGGCGAGTGGAACGGACGCGGCAGATTTTATTGATATTATTGCCTGGGGAAAATTGGCCGAAGTTTGCGGTGAGTTTTTGA
>JBAZQH010000014.1:0-26983 GCA_041645285.1 Candidatus Margulisiibacteriota bacterium
GTCGTGTTACGGGTGCTTATGCAACCGATACCAAAGATGTTGGTAATGCCACCCGGAAAAACGTGCTGCTCGGCGCCGATGTGATTTTAAACTTAAATCCGCCGGCCACGCCGGGAATTCGCTCTTACGTCGGGTTGGGTGCAAACTATGATGTATATACAACCGGACAAACCCAGGGAGCCATTGGCGGCCAGGCATTTTATGGAGCGGAAGGCAAACTTGGCGCCGGAGATCTATTTTTAGAAGTTGGTTACGGCATTTTCCGCCCCAGGGTCAGTGATGATCGCTCGGGGATGAACCTTTTGTTGGGCTATAAGGTAGGGATGTAATAATAAAGTTATCGCGCTTGACAACAGCTACAACTAGTTGTAGTATTTGATGTATGTCAAGTAATACGCAGCAGCGGGTAACACTTTTTCTCGGCCCTTTTATTATTAAGCATGCCAAAGCGCATGCGGTGATTGAGGGCTTGAGTTTGGCCAGGCTGGTAGAAAAAGCGCTGGTTGCCTATTTACCTAAAGTAACAATACTTAAGAAACCAGTAATACATTATGAGAGGTGAGGGATATGGGTATTTTGTTGTGGATAGTTTTGGGTGCAGTCGCGGGTTGGCTGGCGGATCTTATTATGGCAAGTGAGCATGGAGTCCTTGAAGATGTTGTCTTGGGGATTATGGGTGCATTTGTGGGTGGATTTATTATGAATTTCTTCGGGCAACCAGGGATCACCGGGTTTAATTTTTATAGTTTGGTTGTAGCTGTTATTGGAGCCGTTGTTCTGATTTATCTGGGGCGGGTTATCCATAAATAAGGGATGAATTCAAAGCCGAAAAAAGGAGGAAAAGTGAGAAAAACGACATTTTTTTTATGCGCATTGATTATGCTTCTTTTGGGATCGAGTAGCTTTGCCGCGCAATCTGCCATCATCGGCGGGATCAGGGATGGGGCGGCGCTGGGGCTAATGTTCGAAAGCGGTTCCATCAACGCGGCAAAGCTAAGATTGGGCTTTGAAGCCAATACATCAAATACACCGGTGATTGTCCTGGTCGGAGGAAAATGGTACCTGAGTGATGTCAGTAATCGATTCCCGATGTTTTTGAGCGCTGGTCTGGTGGGATATCTGGGCAATAGTTCAGAGGCCGGCCCTTACATTTCCGTTATGTTTGAACGCTTGCTCGCAGCCACGCCTTTGTTTTTGGAAATCGGAATAGACGTAGTCAAGTCCGGAAAACTACAGTTGCAGGTGGGATATTATTTTTGATAGAATATCAAAAAAAGGAGAATGAATATGAAAAATAGCCTCTATGGTTTATTTGGAGTTGCTTTCATCTTTGTGGTTTTAGGTTTAGTGTTTGCGGGAGGCGCGCAAGCGGAGGTCAACGTAAACATTAATATCGGTCCGCCTCCCATCGTAGTTGCAGAACCTCCGGAAGTGGTCATGATACCGCAGACCGAGATTTATTTTGTGCCGGGGATTAGTTTTGACGTCTTTTTCTGCAACGGCTACTGGTGGTCCCCGAGAGGTGATCGCTGGTACAGGGCAAAGGCGTATAACGGTTCGTGGGTGGTTGTGTCGCGTAACTATGTACCTGCGCATTTGTTCAAAGTGCCCAAAAATTACCGCGTAGTTTATCAAAAAGAACGGCACATTAATTATGGACAGTGGAAAAAACAGCACCAGAAACATTAATTTCACGGCCATTGAAAAATATGCTGAAAGGGGGATGATTATTAAAGGAGATTTGATTGTTATTTAAGGAGGGAAAAAATGAAGAAATTTGTTATTTGTCTCGTTGCTCTAGTTTTTGTGACAACCCTTGCCAGCGTAACTTTTGGCCGGACCATTGCAGAGGAAAGGCAAGCGGTCAGGGACTACCTAAATGAAGTTGATGCAAAACTGGCTACGGCCAAGCAAGCTAATAATAAGGAAAGAGTCCGGTTGCTGCACGCCGAAAAATCGGCAACCCTGGCTCGCTGGAACAAGTTAAGAGCTGAGATGGAAGTTGTCCAGGCGCCCGTTCCTGTTCCACCAACAGTTGTGATTGTTCAACAACCGGCTCCTAGACCTGTACCAGTAGTTAAAAAGGATACTAAAGCAGTAGGCAGGGGTGTGGCACTTTATGTTAATGGCGGGCTGGATGCTGGGCTGACCGGCTTTTCCGGCAATCTTGATTACGATTTGTCAGGACTACCGGCGCAGGGCTTAAAGCTAAGGATAGGCGGTAATTATATTTCCGGCACAAATCCTGTGGCAGGCGACATCGTGAAAGCGGTTTCCGCGAAGCTCGGCTTTCTTTATTATATTACTCCATACATGCCAGATATGAGTTTGCCACTTTCCTGGTATATAGGAGGTGCTTATCTTTATCCGGTGATGGTTAATGCTGGCAGAACCGGTCAAGGCGGGCAATATGGTTTGGAAGCGTATTTAGGCACAAACTTCAATATTGCTGAAATGGGCATCGTTAATTTTGAGCTTGGTTACAGTGAGCTTAAATATTCTTCTGCCCAGACGGCATTGAAAGGTATCGACCTAAAGATTGGATATGGAATAGTATTCTAGGTTTTTTTGCGGCCTCCTAATCAGAGAGATCTGGTTAGGAGGCCTTTACTTTAGCCACTTTCCCAACCAGTTTTTTATTCCCCTTAAACTTTACCCTTAAATAATTACTGGTCAGTCCTTCCAGCTCTTTTTCTTTCGGATGATATTCTTCGGCCAGGACGGCTACCAATTTTCCGTGGTATCGGGCGGCAAATTTTTCCATCAATTCGGTGCGCAATTTGTTCAGCATTTGGCGCCGCTTTTCGATGATTTTGGCGTCAATTTGGCCGGGTAGGGTAGCCGCGCGGGTGTTGGGCCGCGGTGAAAACGAAAAAACATGGATGCGCGAAAATCCAATTTCGCGGGAGGCAGTCAGCGTATTATTGAAAGCGCTGTCGTCTTCGCCGGGGAAACCAACGATAATATCAGTGGTAATAGATAATTCCGGGATTTGTTTTTTTGCATTTTTGCATAAATCAATAAATTGGCGGGCGGTATATTGCCGGCGCATGGATTTTAAAATACGGTCATCGCCCGATTGCATTGGCAAGTGTAAATGCTGGCAAACTTTGGGGTTATTTTTGATTTCTCGGATTAAGCTGTGCGTTACATACTGCGGTTCAATTGAGCTGAGGCGGAGGCGCGTCAGGCCGCGGATTTTAGAGAGCGCTTGGATTACCTTAATTAGCTTTGGGCCGTAAGCTCCCAGGTTAATGCCGGTTAAAATAATTTCCCGCGTCCCACCTTCAACCAACTTTCGTGCCTGGCAGATGATTTCTTTAGGCGGTACGCTTTGTGGTTTTCCTCGCACATAAGGGACGATGCAATAAGAGCAAAAGTTTTCGCAACCATTTTGGATCATCAGGTTGGCGCGGACTTTGGGCGGCGCGGCAACGTGCGGTGCGGCAGGTTTTTGGCGCGGCGCCAACGGGTTGAGCTTTTTGATGACGTTATGTTTATCTTGGTTTACCAACATCAAATAATCGCCGGGAATTTCATCTTTTAAGTTTGGGGTTGAATCCACAAAACAGCCGGTAACTACTACGATGGATTCTTGGCTGCTGTGGTTGCTCCGGCGGTGGTTTCTTTTAAGGACACTGCGCAAAATATTGCGGGCTTTTTTGTCCGCATTTTTGGTGACGGTGCAGGTATTAATGAGATAAAGGTCGGCTTTTTCCTTAAACGGGACCAGGCGGATGCCGCTTTCCAGTAAATCTCTGGCAATTTGGTCGGATTCGGCTTGGTTGGTGCGACAGCCCAGCGTGAAAATTGCCGCGGTCTTATAACTCATATTCATAGGCAAGGGCAGAGAGGACAAAAATTCCCACGGTTTCGGTGCGCAACACCCGTGGCCCTAAAGTTACGGGAAGAATCGTTTCTTTTTTTGCGGTTTCAATTTCGGATAAGGAAAATCCACCTTCGGGGCCAATATAGACGGCCAGGGATAGGACTTTGCCTTTATTTTGCAAGGCGGCCTTTAAGCTAAATGTTTTTTCGCTTTCCCAGGGAATGATTTTCAGGTCGGCCGCAACCTTGACGGCTTCGGCAAAATTTTGCACCGGACCAAGTTTAGGTAAAATTGCCCGGCCGCATTGCTCGGCGGCGGATTTTGCGATTTGTTCCCAGCGGAATAGTTTGTGCTTTTGGCCTGCAGAATCCAGTTTGGGGATGCTCCGCTCAGAAATAACCGGGACAATTTTAAACACTCCCAATTCGGTGCATTTTTCAATTATCCAGTCCATTTTTTTGGCTTTAGGCAGGCATTGGAAAATGGTTACCGGTATTGGCAGTTCGGTTTTGCGGCTTTTTTTTGCGGTAATAAGACAGGTAACGGCTTGCGCGGTAATTTTCTCGATTTTTGCGGCATAGATATTTGATTGCCCGTCAATAATTTCAATTTCATCGCCGATTTTATGGCGCAAGACGTCAATTAAATGGTGTTGGTCTTTGCCGGTAATTTGGGCCTGATTATTTTTTAATTGTTTTTGTGGAATAAAAAATCGGGCGGGCATATTAATATTCTTTGTCCCTTGATTTGGCAAATTCTTTCAGCAATTCTTCCTGTTTCTGGTTTAGGTGCGTTGGGGTTTTTACTTCGACCAAAACGTACAGGTCGCCCCGCTCCCGGCGGTGGAGATGCGGCATGCCTTTTTCACGCAGGCGGAAAGTGGTGGAAGGTTGGGTGCCTTTGGGGATTTTTAAGGTTACTTCTCCGTCGATGGTGGGAATTTGGATTTCATCGCCCAGCGCCGCCTGGGTAATCCCGGCGGTATATTTGTAATAAAGGTCGGCCCCGTCCCGCCGGAAAACCGGGTGCCGTTTGACATTGATAAATGCATATAGATTGCCGGAGGAGCCGCCGCGCGGGCCCACGTCCCCCTTGCCTTCAATCCTTAACTTGTAACCGTTATCAATACCGGCGGGGATTGCGATTTTAATTTTTGCCCTTTGCCGGGTTCGGCCGGCGCCGCGACATTCGTCGCACGGGTTTGAGATTGTTTGCCCAGCGCCTTTACAATCGGGGCAGGGCATGACTTGGGTGAAGCTTCCCAAAATTGTGCGCTGTGCCCTTCTTACCTGGCCGGCGCCGCCGCAAGTGGAACATTTTTTGGGGGTGGTTCCAGCTTTGGCGCCGGAGCCATTGCACTTGGCGCATTTTACCAGGTGTGAGATCTCCACTTCTCTTTCGGTGCCGTGCGCGGCTTCTTCCAGTGATATGGACAGCTCAATACTTAAATCATTGCCCCGCTCTGCTTCGTAGCCGCGCTGCGACCGGCTCCCGCCAAAAAATGTTTCAAAAATGTCAGAAAGGTTGCCAAAATTTGTGAAGTCGCCTTGGAAAGATCCGAAATCAAAACCTTCAAACCCGCCTCCACCATAACCCTGCCCGCCTGCTCCGCCAAACCCGCCTTCGGCCGAGCCAAATTGGTCGTAGTTAGCGCGTTTGCGGTCGTCTCCCAAAACTTGATAGGCCTCATTTAGTTCTTTAAATTTTTCCTCCGCGCCCGGCTGTTTGCTGACGTCGGGATGATGTTGCCGGGCTAAACGGCGGAAGGCCTTTTTAATCTCGTCGGCGGATGCATTTTTGGCAACGCCCAGAATGTTATAGTAGTCTTTACTCATTAATTAAATGCTACTTTTTCTCCTCAAAGTCCGCATCCACGGTTTTGCCGTCATTGGGTGGTTCGTTTGCCCCGCCGGAATTGGCGCCCGGCGGCGGGCTGCTTTGCTGGTAGATTTTTGCCGACATTTCGTAGACCTCTTTTTGCAGCGCTTCCAGCTTGGTCTTGATTTCGTCGGTCTTATTTTCGCTTAACACTTTCTTTAGTTCTTCTTTGGCTTTTTCCACTTTTTCTTTGGTGGCCGCATCCAGCTTTTCCCCGGCATCTTTAATGGTTTTGTCGGTTGTGTAAACCATGGCGTCGGCCTGGTTTTTGATTTCTGCGGATTCTTTTTTCTTTTGGTCATCGGCGGCATTGGCTTCGGCCGTCTTTTTCATTTTTTCAATATCGTCTTTGGTGAGGCCGGAAGAAGAAGTAATGGTGATTTTTTGTTCTTTGTTGGTGCCTTTGTCTTTGGCCGAGACGTTTAAGATGCCGTTGGCATCGATGTCAAATTTGACTTCAATTTGGGGGATGCCGCGCGGGGCGGGCGGAATGTCTGATAGGAAAAATTTTCCCAGCGTCCGGTTGTCGGCGGCCATGGGCCGCTCGCCCTGTAAAATATGGATTTCCACGCTGGTCTGGCCGTCCCCTGCGGTCGAAAACACCTGCGATTTTGAAGTGGGGATGGTGGTATTGCGCTCAATCAGCGGGGTCATAACACTGCCCAAAGTTTCAATACCCAAAGTCAGGGGCGTTACGTCCAGTAGTACCAGGTCCTTAACGTCTCCGGCTAAAACTCCGCCCTGGATGGCCGCGCCCACCGCTACCACCTCGTCCGGGTTGACGCCTTTGTGCGGTTCTTTGCCAAATAATTGTTTTACCACTGCCTGCACTTTAGGCATCCGGGTTTGGCCGCCTACCAGAATCACTTCATCAATTTGGCTGGGCGAGAGTCCGGCGTCTTTCAGCGCCATTTCGCAAGGGCGTTTGGTGCGCTCAACTAAATCGTCAACCAATTGCTCCAGTTTGGCCCGGGTCAGTTTTAATACTAAATGTTTCGGGCCGGACTGGTCGGCGGTGATAAACGGGAGATTGATTTCGGTCTCGAGCGTTGTCGAAAGTTCGCATTTGGCTTTTTCGGCGGCTTCTTTTAGGCGCTGGAGGGCCATTTTATCTTTGGAAAGATCAATACCCTGGTCTTTTTTAAATTCTTCGGTAATCCAGTTGATGACTTTTTGGTCAAAGTTGTCTCCGCCCAGGTGGGTGTCGCCGTTGGTTGATTTTACTTCAAATACGCCTTCGCCGATTTCCAGGATTGAGATATCAAACGTGCCGCCGCCTAGGTCATACACGGCGATTTTTTCGTTTTTCTTTTTATCGAGGCCGTAGGCCAGGGATGCGGCGGTGGGTTCGTTGATGATGCGCATGACTTCGAGTCCGGCAATCAGCCCCGCGTCTTTGGTGGCCTGGCGCTGGGCATCGTTAAAATATGCGGGCACGGTGATCACGGCTTTGGTGACGGTTTCTCCCAAAAAGGCCTCGGCCGAGGTTTTAAGCTTTTGTAAAATTGCGGCCGAAATTTCGGGCGGGGAAAATTCTTTGTCGCCAATTTTTATGGCTGCGGCATCATTTTTGCCGCGGATAACTTTATAGGGGACAATTTTTTCTTCTTCGTGCACTTCTTCTTCGCGGCGTCCCATGAACCGTTTGATTGAAAATACGGTGTGTTCAGGATTGGTAATGGCTTGCCGCTTAGCCACCTGGCCGACGCTTTTAGTGCCGTCTTTGTTAAATGAAACTACCGAAGGGGTGGTGCGTCCCCCTTCTTCGTTTGGAATTACGGTTGGCTCTCCTCCCAGCATGATTGCGACACAAGAATTGGTAGTCCCGAGGTCGATGCCGATGATTTTGTTTCCCATTTTTTTACCCCCCATATAAAATTAAATCCAAAATCCCAATGACAAAATCCCAAAAATTATTTCGTTTTGCTGATTATTACTACCGCAGGCCTAATCAGCCGCCCATTCAACTTATACCCTTTATGCAGTTGTGCCACAATCGTATCAGGTTCACCATTGGTTTCTTGTGTAGAAATGGCCTCATGCAGTTCCGGGTCATATTTTTGCCCCAGCGCGTCAATTTCTTCTACGCCGTTTTTATACAGCGTGTCTTTAAATTGTTTTAGTACCAGTTCGATGCCTTGCTGGATGTGTTCGACGGTATCGTGTTTTTTGGTGGCCTCAATTGCACGCTCCAGTCCGTCCACTACAGGTAAAAATTCGACAATCACGGATTGGTGGCCAAACTTAAGTAATTCTTCTTTTTCTTTTTGTGCCAGTTTCTTGTAATTATCCAGGTCAGCCAGCGCGCGCAAAAGGGTGTTTTTGGCGTCTTCAATTTGCTGGTCTTTGGCGTTGGGGATGGAGTTGCTGGCGGCAGAATCCTGCTGTTTTAATTGGTCAAGGTTAACGGGTTCCCCGGCAACCGGCATTTCTTCGGCTGCGGCCTTTTCATCTGTTTCATCTTTTTTGTGGAAAAACAAATTAATCCTCCAGGTAACGGGATTTTTGGCTACTGATCAGAAATTTAATACTTTGGATAATTCTTTGGCAACGCAACTCACCAGTGAAGTAGTTTTGCTGTAATACATCCGGGTGGGGCCGATAATGCCGATGCGGCCGATATTTTCGTGCCCCACTGCGTAGGACGATACCACCACACTGCAATCTTTAATGATTTTGTGTTTATTTTCCGCTCCGATGCGGATATTTATTTCGTTGGGAAGGAAGCATTCGTCAACAATTTCGGCCAATAATTCTTCTTCTTCAAAAAGCTCCAGCATTTTTTGCATGTGTGCCAGGTCTCGGAATTCGGGCTGGTGCAATAAATTGACCGCCCCGGATGAAAAAATCCGCTTGTGTTGGCCTAAATTTACTACCACGGCAGTGTAATCCAGCGCATGCGAAAGCAATCTGGCGGTTTGGTGTAAAATACTGTCCAGGTCTTCTGCCGATTGGCGTACGGCGTGTTTAATTTGTTCTTCTTCTTTGCGGGTAGGGGGTGAGGTGTGCATCAGGCGGTTGACATAAAAACGATAACCATGATCGGTGGGGATGCGTCCGGCGGAGGTGTGGGGTTGGGTAATGAAACCGTCGTCTTCTAGGTCTGCCATTTCGTTGCGGATAGTAGCGGGCGACAAATCCGGCAGGTAATTTTTTGCAATACTGCGTGAACCCACCGGCTCGGCGCTGTGCTGAAATTCATTGATAATTGCGTTTAATATCTTTTGTTGGCGATCAGATAAGTCGGATTGCATGGTTGGTTAGCACTCTCCCTTTCAGAGTGCTAATTGTAGGGGGTTTTAGGAGCTCTGTCAAGGATGGGATTGGAAAAGATAGCATGCGATTACACAAACCGTCTAAACACCTCATTCGCCAAAAATAATCCCTTGCGAGTCAACTTAATCCGGCGGGAGGGTTGCTTTAGTAACCCCAGCGCAGTTAATTCTTTGATTGCTTCTTCGCAACCCGCGAATTTCTCTTTTTCCAGGCCTGCCAATAACCGCAGTCCCATGAAAATAGTTTCGCCCTGGTTAGGTTGGTTTTTGCGTGAAAGGTATTCGGATTTTTCTTTTACGCCATCTGCCTTGACCCATTTTAAGTATTCTTCAATTGTCCGCGGGTTATCAAACCGGTTGCCGCTGACGTGACTGCTGGCGGCGGCGCCCACCCCCAGATAATTGCCATTTTTCCAATAAGTAATGTTGTGTTGGCATTCAAAACCGGATTTGGCAAAATTTGAAATTTCGTAATGATGGTATCCGGCCGCTTTTAGCGTTTTCATTGCGTAAGCATACATTTGTGCTTCAGTTTCGTTGGTGGGGAGGGGTGGCAACTTTGCCCTTTGCACCTGGAACTTTGTACCTTCCTCAATTTGCAAGTTGTATAAAGACAAATGCTCTGGCTTTAATGCCAGCGCTTGTTTTAAGTCGGCTTTCCATTCGTCTAGGGTTTGTCCGGGGAGAGCAAAAATCAGGTCAAGGTTGATATTATTAAAGCCGGCGATGCGGGCGGCTTCCATAGCTTGTCGAATTTGTTTTGCGTTATGAATGCGGCCTAAAGTTTTAAGGTGATGGTTGTTGAACGTTTGCGCTCCGAGGCTGATGCGATTGATGCCAAGTTTGCGCAATGTGCGTAGATTTTTGGTATTTACGGTGCCAGGGTTAGCTTCAACTGAAATTTCGGCTACCGCAGCCCAATTTTCATTGTACTTTGCACGTATTGCATTCAAAATCTTTTCAAAATGCAGCGGTTTTAATAGTGTTGGCGTTCCCCCGCCGAAAAATATTGTAGCCAGCTGAGTATCGAATGTTGTGCGCAAGGTTTGTAGCTCAGCAATTAAGCTGTCTACATATTCATCAATTAATTCTTCTTTACCGGCATAAGAAACAAAATCGCAATAGTTGCATTTTTGTTTGCAGAAGGGGAGATGGATATATAATCCGCATATGGAAGGGGCATTCACTGGTTAATCCTTAGTACTGCCAAAAACGCTTCTTGGGGAATTTCTACTTTGCCAATTAGCTTCATCTTTTTTTTGCCTTCTTTTTGCTTTTCCAGCAGTTTCTTTTTGCGGGTAACATCACCGCCGTAACATTTAGAAAGAACGTCCTTGCGCTTGGCTTTGATGGTTTCACGGGCAATGATTTTGCCGCCGATGGCGGCCTGGATGGGGATGGTAAACATTTGCATCGGGATTTCTTCAACCAGACGTTCGCACATTTTTTTGCCGAAGTAATGCGCCCGGTCGCGGTGCACGATAAATGACAGGGCATCCACTGGTTCATGGTTGATTACTATATCCAGCCGCACTAAATCAGAAACCCGATAGCCGATGGGTTCGTAGTCCATCGATGCATAACCGCGCGAAACGGACTTTAATAGGTCATGGAATTCAATGATTACTTCCGACAGCGGCATTTCGTAGGTAATCATGGCGCGCTGTTGGTCGATATATTCGGTATTGACATAAATCCCGCGCTTTTCGGTGGCCAGCGTCATGATCGCGCCCACGTATTCGGCCGGGGTAAAAATGCTTACCTTAAAATATGGCTCGGCGATCGATTCGATTTGGGAAAAATCGGGAAATTTAGTTGGATTATCGATCATCATGGTTTTTTTGTTAGCTAAATTTATTTGATAGATAACGTTGGGGGTGGTGGCAATTAGGCCCAGGTTAAATTCACGCGTCAGCCGTTGTTGGGTGATTTCAAGGTGCAGTAATCCCAAAAAACCGCAGCGAAACCCAAAACCAAGAGCGGTGGAGGTTTCGGGCTCAAAAAACAATGCGGCATCATTGAGTTGAAGTTTTTCCAGGGCTTCTTTCAGGAGCTCATACTCTTCACCGTTGATTGGATAAAAACCGCAATACACCATGGGTTTGATTTTTTTATAGCCAGGCAGCGGTGTGGTGGAGCCGTTTTTTAGCGTGGTTAAAGTGTCGCCCACGTGGGCGTCGGCGATGTTTTTAATGTTAGCAATCAAATAACCGACTTCACCGGTTGATAGTGAATCCCTGGGGATCAAGTCCAGGTTAAGGGTTCCAATCTCCAGTGCTTCAAATTCTTTGCCGGTGCCCAAAAATATAATTTGGTCGCCTTTGCGCAATGCGCCGTTAACGATGCGGATGTAAACAATGACTCCGCGGAAAATATCGAAATGCGAATCAAAGATCAGCGCTTGCAGCGGTTTGGCGGCCTCACCGGCGGGCGGCGGGACGCGCTCTATGACTGCCTCCAGGATTTCAGCAATGCCCAGCCCTTCTTTAGCCGAAGCCAGCAAGATTTCATTTTCAGCAAAACCCAGTGTGTGCATCAATTCTTCTTTGGCCCTTTGCACGTCGGCTCCGGGCAGGTCAATTTTGTTGATGATGGGAATAATTTTTAAATGATGATTGAGTGCTAAGTTGTAGTTGGCCAGGGTTTGGGCTTCAATGCCTTGCGAGGCATCCACCAAAAGCAGGGCCCCTTCGCAAGCGGCCAGTGAGCGTGAAACCTCGTACGAAAAATCAACGTGTCCGGGCGTGTCAATTAAATTAAGGGTGTATCCTTTGTATTCCATGCGGATGGCCTGGGCTTTAATTGTAATCCCGCGTTCCCGTTCCAGGTCCATCGTATCCAGTACCTGGTCTTTCATTTCCCGCTTGGAAATGGTTCCGGTAAATTCGAGCAAACGGTCGGCTAAGGTGGATTTGCCGTGGTCAATGTGGGCAATGATTGAAAAGTTGCGGATTTGCTGAATTGAATTTTCACTCATAACGTGGGATAATTTTAGCATATTTGCGATTGCTTACCTAATCGTGAGATTTTAAAACGAATTACTCGAAGAAACCTTGGGACCTGATTAATGCAAAAAACTCTTTCCGGATTTTTTTTCTCCATTGTGGTAATTTTTTTTCTGGGCCTAAATTTTTCGCCGGTTTTTGCGTCTACGTCATCAATTATTGACATTGGTGATATTGGGGTGGGGGCGCGGCCCCTGGGGATGGGGAAGGCGGTGGCCGGATTAGTATCTGATAACAGCGCCATTTTTTTAAACCCGGCGGGACTGGCCTCGGTCAAGCGCCTTAATATTTTGACCATGAGTGCCAAAATGCTGAGTGACGTTGACTATATTACGCTGGCCGTTTCCAGCCCGGTGGCGCGGGGGACGCTTGGTTTTGGCATAATCTCTGCCGGGGTGGGGGGCATCCCGATCACTTTTATTAACGGTTACGGCAGTCCCGAATCCACCGGAAATTCTTCCAGCTATGGTTCAAAATTATTTATTTTAACTTATGCGGTGGACGGCAAGGATATTTCAAATTCTGATTTTTTAAAACGGCTGAAGGTTGGCGGCAATTTAAAATACTATTTGCAGGATTTTTCGAACGCGGGCGCCAGCTTTGAAGGGGCCAGCGGTTCCGGTTTTAATATTGATTTGGGGATGCAGCTGGCGTTGAATCGGTGGGTCAATTTGGGCGGCATGTTGCAGAACGCGCTGGTTTCTGCGGCGGGTGGTGGATTTTCCTGGAGTAACGGCAGCTCCGCAGAACAAATCCCGACAATTTTTAAAATGGGCGTAGGCTTAAAGTTATGGGGGGAGGATGCTCCGTATCAGGTGCAGGCGCAGGAATTGTCGCTGGATGTGGATACGGATATTTATACCTCATCAGGGAGGCCAAACCTGTGGCATGCGGGGTTGGAGTGGTGGCCGGTAGAAAAGCTGGCGGTGCGTTTGGGCCTGGACCAAAAAGATGATACTACCAACGGAACCTGGGGCAGTAAAAATAATTTGACCACCGGGGTGGGGTTAACCTACGCGGGTTTTATTTTTGATTATGCTTACCATCAATTTGGCAACCTGGAAGAAAATGCCACCCATTTTTTTTCAATCAGCTACGTCGGGGAAGAAAAGATTGATGCGTTGGATAAAACCAGGCAACGCCGTTCCCGTCCAACCATTATTACGCAGGTTTTGCCGGAGCCCGAGCTGAAAACATTTGCGGATGTGCCGGCAGGTTATTGGGCTTGCCGCCCGATTGAATATCTGGCCACTTTAAATATCTTTAGCGGTTTTCCGGATGACACCTTTCATCCGGAAGCTTTTGTCAGCCGGGAGGAGATGGCCATGCTGTTGGTGAATGCCAAAGAACTGCCCCTGACCCGTCCACAAACGCAATTATTTACGGACGTACCTCCTGGTTACTGGTCCGAAACGTACATTAAGGCCGCAGTGGATAAAGGCTATTTGGCCGGGAATCCGGCCGGAAAATTTAATCCGCGCAAGGATCTGACGCGGGCGCAGGCGGTGGCGGCGGTGGCCAAATTTGCGGGGTTGATTATTCCGGACAAAGTTTCCGAAAACCCGTTTCCGGATGTTAGCCGCAAGTATTGGGCGGCAAGTGAAATTTACGCCGCCAAAGTGGCCGGCCTGCTGGAGTATTTAGGCGGGCAAAATTTTGAACCAGAGAAAAAAATAACCCGCGCCGAAGTAGCGGAGATGATTTCCAAAACCAAATTTGCGCAGGAAAAAATCCGGGAATTACTGCTGTACAGTAAACCGCATGAAGTTTAAATATGAAAAACCTGAATTGTATGTTTTGGGTATGAAAGGCAGTTGCGGCGATTGCTTAGCTGGGAGCTCCCCTGGAGATAAATGTTATAGTGGGAGCGCGGCTGGCCTAGATTGTAATCCGTTTGGTGCAGGCGCTAAATGTGCATTTGGCGCTGGAACCCATTATTGATTTCAAATTGATCTGAAAAAACGGATAAACGCCAAACAAAAAAAAATGACCCGCCCGCGATTCGAACGCGGGACCACCTGCTTAAAAGGCAGATGCTCTACCAACTGAGCTAGCGGGCCATTTTATTTAATTACCTGACTGAAAAAATAATCATTCCAGCAGCGTGGAATGGTGCTTAACCGGGTCATTTGCAAATACAAAGTTGACGGCGGCCGGTAAGGGTTTTTCTTCAGCCGCAAGCCGGATTCTTCCGGCGTCTTGTCACCCTTGCGATTGTTGCAACGCATACAACAGGTTACTGTATTTTCCCAAGTATCTTTCCCGCCGCGGGATTTTGGAATCAGATGGTCAATGGTGAGGTTGCCGCTCTTGCCGCAATACTGGCAAGCGTGGTTATCCCTCAAATAAATATTTTTCCGGCTAAAAACTACGTTATTATAAGGTATCAGCACCGGATTGACAAGCCGGATCACGAAGGGCAGGGGAAACACTCCGTTGATTCTTTTCCCGCTGTCCTCGGTCATGACCGCTTTTTCTTTGCAAATCAAGGTAACCGCCCGGCGCCAGCTGCAAATATTAATGGGAGTAAAAGCGACGCTTAATACCAGCACTTTGCCGTAAACATCAGGTTCAGATATTTGGTTGCTTTGCATACTAAATTAACCATTATCTAATCGCTTGAAAATTATAGCATAAAACCATTTCACAAAATTCAACGACGTATGTTATTATTGCAAACACGTGGAGAGGTGGCCGAGCGGCTTATGGCGGTAGTCTTGAAAACTACTGTACTCGCAAGAGTACCGGGGGTTCAAATCCTCCCCTCTCCGATGTGTACGGATTTGTACGGAGGAGTACCCAAGCATGGCCTAAGGGGACGGTTTGCTAAACCGTTAGTGGGGGCAACCCCAGCGCGAGTTCGAATCTCGCCTCCTCCGTTGATTTTTGGTGTTGTGGGGGGGGTCTTTCTAATGATTGTCTAACTATATAGCCTACCGATTATCCGTTGCATTTAATTGTGCGCTGTTTTCGTTTTGCCATGTTTGCCGCATGCCCCTCTATGCCGATTAAACAATATTCATTATCCATAAACTGACCGCCATGATAATCATGCCACCCACAAAACCCGCAATACTCAAATGCTCGTGTCCATAAGAATGTGATACCGGCAACAGTTCGTCAATTGCTATGAAAACCATGATGCCTGCAACAAAAGCCAGCACCAGACCCATAACCCAAGCATTTAAAAATGGCAACAAAAAGAGAGCTGCAATTATTGCGCCTAATGGTTCGGCTAATCCCGACAGGAAAGACCAATAAAATGCTTGGCGGCGGCTACCGGTGGCAGCATAAACTGGTGCGGATACCGCAATGCCTTCCGGAATATTATGCAGCGCAATTGCTATGGCAATAGCAAAACCCAACTTTAGGCTTTGCAGTGTTCCGACAAAAGTGACTAAACCTTCAGGGAAATTATGAATGCCAATTCCCAGTGCGACTAATAAACCGGTGCGTGCCAAGTTTTTACCGTGTTTTGCCGTTTTTATGTCATAACGTTCGGCAAGGTAATGATGTGGAATTAAGATATCTAATAAAAACATGCAAAGAATTCCAACCAAAAATGCCAAATTAGCAATGGCAAAGCCAACTTGCAGGATCCCATTCTGTAATAGTTCGACAAAAGAAATATAAACCATGACTCCGGCTGAAAAGCCTAAGGTTAAAGCCATGAAACGGGCCCCGGGCTTTTTTAAAAATGTGGCGATGAAACTGCCGAAAGTAGTGGATAATCCGGCAAAAAGAGATAATAAGATAGCATAAGTTATATTCATATTAGGATTGTCTTCAGACCATCTATTTTACATCAAATTGATAACCAAGGCAGTGTAAAATTTTGACATGTTTCTACAGTGCCAATTTAGCAGTTACTAATTCATCATCTGCATTATCGGCTCCATTGAGAGATTTGGGAAATTATTGTTTTTAGCATTTGATATGCTCTTCGCATTGGTCATGTCGGGGCGTGGCACACATTGCTTTTTAGCAATTATAATTATAAGATAAAAACCAGTCATAACGAAAGAGCGAAGGATCCCTTGAACAAAAAATCGCATATTTTTTCAGAAGCAGAAGTTTTGATTGCCAATAAACAGCTGGGCAAACCTGCGCTCCATGATCCGGTGATTATTTCGCGCTTATTTAAGCGCATCACCAATAAAACCCTGAAAAATATCTGCCCGGACAAGCGTCTGGTAATTACCCGCCCCTTTCGTCCCAACAGTGAAACGCACACCGCCAATATCGTCAATCGCCTCCTGGCGCTGGACGAAACCGGGGTTAAAATCCTGCTCAAACAAACTCTCAATGATTTTGCGCACCGTCATAAAGATATTCAATCTATTTTAATGAGGAATTTCCAGAAAATCGCCGGATACATCCAGGAGCCGGCGACGTTATCAGAGGAAAGAAAGCTCTTGCTCGGCTCATGTTTTACGATGGAATACTCCATCGAATCCGCCGCTCTTTTTAATCCTTCGGTTGTCATCTATCCCAAGCAGAACCAGATGAAGCGGGGGCAGACCCGCGTTATTTTCAGCTTTCGCGCGACCGGCGAAGGACATATATCATCGATTGTTTTCCGCAGTGCTATCATTGACCGGGACAATTCAATTTTCCTTGAACCGGTCAGCCCATTTTTGGGCACGCCCGAGATTGTTTTGAATGCGACTTACGACCGGGAGCTGTTCAAGGCCAAACTTGATGAAATGGGACAGTTCACCGAAGCGAACAAGGCAATCTATCAGCACTTGCCCGCCAGGTTCACCCCGGACGAAATGGGCCAGGCGATCAGCGCCGTCCGCGACAGCAACGCATTTAGCTCCGCCGACCTGGATGATGGTATCGTCCACATCAAATGGCTGGCGGAATCAAATTATGAGATTTTTTTCCCGCACGGCCAGTTGATTTCGGAGCGGGTCATTTTTCCCTTATCGCAAAACGAAAGCAATGGGGTGGAAGATGCCCGTTTTGTCCGCTTTGTTGATGATGACGGCAGCGTTACATACTATGCAACCTACACCGCTTATAATGGTCGAGAAATATTGCCGCAACTGATTGAAACCAAAGATTTCCACCATTTTAAGATCTCGACCCTTAATGGTCCCATGGCACGCAATAAAGGGATGGCGCTTTTTCCGCGCAAAATCAACGGAAAATATGCCATGATTACGCGGACTGACGGGGAATGTCTTTATTTAAGCTATTCCAATAATATTCATTTCTGGTATGAGGGAGTAAAAATTGAAGCGCCGGAAGCTCCCTGGGAGTTGGTCCAGATCGGCAATTGCGGTTCCCCCCTTGAAACCAAAAAAGGTTGGATCCTGCTGACGCACGGCGTGGGACCGATGCGCAAATACTGTATCGGGGTTTCGCTTTTAGACCTGCAGGATCCCTCGAAAATAATCGGGCGGCTGAATGAGCCGCTGCTGGCGCCGCGGGAAGAAGAACGCGAGGGCTACGTGCCGAACGTGGTTTACAGCTGCGGGTCAATCATCCTCAATGACGAATTGATCATTCCTTACGCGATTTCCGACTCAGAGTCGCACGTTGCGACCATCCCGCTGAACGAACTGCTTGAGAAGTTGCTGAAGAAAATCTAAACTGCGCCTTCTATCTCATACTCTTCGATCATGGCCAGCAGTGCCATCAGAAAAGAAACGGTGCTTTCGCCCCCCTGGTTCAAGCTGACCCCTTCCGGCAGCAAGCCGTCGGCACAGCCCTTGGTCTCGTGATCGTACAAAGACATGCCCATGTCGTTCTCTCCCAGAAACCAGCCAAAGGCCTGCCGCATCTTTTTTAGGTATTCTTTCTCCTGGGTAGCCCGGTAAGCTGATTGATAAGCCAGGACCATGGCTGCGGCGTCGATTGGCTGCTGGTCATACTGCGCCCTCTCCCCACCTTTCTTATACCAGCCGCGGCTGCCGACGATTGAAAGGCGCCCGTTATGGCTGGTCACTTTTTCCAAAAACTCCAGCGTCTCCCGGGCGACCTGCAAATATTTATCCTCGCGGAGGATGGAATAAGTTTGAAACAGCGCCATTGGCATGATCCCGTTATCGTAGCAAATAATATTCTCGAACCAGCGCCAATTATCATCAGAAACATCTTTATATAAAGCCAATAAATAGTCGGCGCATTCGCGCAGCAGTGCGGTAACGCTCTCGTCTCCCTGGTAGCAGCGCAGATAAGATACCAACCCCAACATGGCCAGGGCTTTTCCGCGCAGGTTTAGGTTACGCACGTGGGGTAGCGCCTTCTGGAAACACTCAAAAGCCAGAGAGCGGTAGGCGTTGCGCGGGGGCCGCCAGATAATATAGCCGAGCGCCCAGAGCGCCCGGCCGCCCGCGTCGTCCGAGCCGTTCTCATCCAGGAAGTGGCGCTGGTAATCGATAAAATTCCGGAAGCGCCCGTCGGGATTTTGCATAAAATGGGTGAAACTAAAATAAGTTGATACCAACTCCTTGGCATCGTCGCTTTGCAGCAGGAAAAACGCCCAGGCACACAACATCAGCGCGCGGGAGTTATCGTCCAGGCAATAACCGGTATGCCGGTCGGGGACGATATACTTGGCGTGCTGGATCAGTCCGGTGTCGTCGGTCAGCCGCTTTAAGTGCCCCAGGTCGAACGCCGGTTCGCGCAAAAGCAGGGCAGGGGTCTTGAGCGCCATGACTTTTTTGGTCGCAACTGCCGTGGTTTGCCGGAACAGCTCCAGATACTTTGCCGTAACTTTTTCCCAGCGCATCTGCCGCCCGAATTTATAGGTTTTAGCGCGCAGCAATTTTAGCGTTGCTTTGTTCGATAGCAGATCGCGCAGTGCCGCGGCTAGCGCTTCACTGTCCCCAAAATTTATCAATCGTCCCCGGCCTTCGGCAAGCAGCTCTTTGGCGTACCAGTAAGGGGTTGAGATGATGGCAGTCCCTGCCCCGATCGCGTAAGACAGCGTCCCACTGACAATCTGCGCCTCATTCAAATAAGGAGTAATATAAATATCCGCCGCCATCAGCCAGGCATAGAGCTCTTCTAAGCTGACAAAGCGGTCATCAAAGATCACATGTTCCTGCAGCCCCAGCTTGTCGACCAGCGTGATCAAACCGGCCCGGTATTTTTCGCCAAATTCCTTCAAAACGTTGGGGTGGGTCTTTCCCAGCACAACATAAATCAATTTAGGAAATTCCTGGACCAGTTTGGGGAGAGCATTAATGACCGTTTCGATCCCTTTGTTGGGGCTAAGCAGGCCAAAGGTCAGCAGGGTCTGGTTTCCTTCCACCTGAAAACGTTTTTTGTAGTGGCGGTTATCGATAGAGGTAAAATCGGGCGTGCCGTGATAGAGCATGCTGATTTTCTCGGCCGGTACGGCGTAAACCTCCTGCAATAAAGTCACCGCCAGCTCGCTCATCACGACCAGCTGGCTGGCGCGCTGGGCCATCTCCTGGATGATCTTTTTCTGGTTGGGGGTGGGGGTTTTGAGCACCGTGTGCAGGACCACCACCACCGGCACGCTGAGGCTGGAAATCAGGGAAAGGATATAAATGCCGTCCCAGCCGCCGTAGATCCCATACTCGTGCTGAACGCAGACCACGTCTGCGTTGCTGGAATTGATAAAATTGGCGGCTTCGTAATAATCACTCTGCTGGTGCTTTTGCAGGGTAAATTCCACCCGGGGCGGATAAGCGTATCCCTGGTTTGTGTCGTTGACGGCGAGCGCAAAGACATTTGACCGGGGAGAAAGGAGTTTCGCGGTCGCTTCACAAAGATCGGTCGTAAAAGTAGCGATTCCGCAAATGCGGGGAAGGTAATTGCCGACAAAGGCGATATTGAGGATAGGTTTTAACATCGGTTCTAACTCTACTTGATATCATTCAAGGTTGCAACATTAAAGCGGTGCCTTTTGCATAGTGCCATAAAAATATGTATAATTTGTAAACTTATTCATATGCGCCAGTAGCTCAACGGATAGAGCGTCTGTCTACGGAACAGAAGGCTGCGGGTTCAATTCCTGCCTGGCGCGATTTTGCTTTATCTGGCGCGAGTTTTTGTTGGAAGGCAGCGGGCGAACAGTTTTTGTAAATTATAACTATGCTCATCTATACGGTTGTGGTTGGCGAATTAGCCACCAATTGCTATCTGGCGGTTGACCCAAAAACTGCCGAAACTTATTGTATTGACCCCGGCGACGATGCCGAACTGATTATTGCGGCCATCCAAAAGCATCATTTAAAATTGGTTGGCATCATTAACACCCATGCTCATCCTGACCACGTGGAGGCTAACCGGGCCATAAAACAAAAATTCAAAGTGCCGATCTTTGTGCATGAGGGTGATAGAAAAATGTTTGATGGTGCGGGCCTATTTTTCTCGGCGTTAGGGTACGATTTTGAGGTTGGCTACCCGGATTTTTACGTGACAGACAACAAAGTTTTTACCTTCGGCGATACTTCCTTGAGGGTAATCCACACGCCAGGGCACTCGCCGGGCGGAATTTGCTTATATGATGGACAGGGGATACTTTTTTCAGGGGACACTTTGTTCAAGGATGGGGTAGGCCGGACGGATTTGCCGGGCGGGTCGTTTACGGAGTTGACGAATTCGCTCAAAGATAAATTGTTTAAGTTGCCAAAAAATACATTGGTTTACCCTGGGCATGGCGAATCAACCACTTTGCTGGCGGAAGAAACCAACCTGGCGGGAGAATTTAAGTGAATTATCTGCTCTTTGGAACAGAAGAATTTTTGGTTTCCAGAAAAATCGATGAAATCAAACGTAGTTTTTTAGGAGACGGCTATTCTGCCGCGGATTGCGAAATATTGGACGGGGAAAGCGCTGGTTTAAACGAAATCATTGCCAAGCTTTCGGCGGTATCGATGTTCTCTGAGCGCAAGGTTTTTGTTGTAAAAAATTTAACGCTCAAGAAATCGCGTCGCAAAAAAACGGATAAGGACAAAGAGAAAGATTTTTCGGTGCTGGCGGCGGCGCTGGCTTGGGTGCCGCCGGAGACCTGCATAATTTTTGTTTATGCGGGAGATACAATTGAATCCGGCAGTCCTTATGCCGACCTAACCGCAAAATGCCGCACGCTGGAATTTAAGCCGTATTCAGAATGGCAGCGGGAAGAAGTGGCCGACCTGGTGCAGGGGTTTGCCAAAGACCATGGCGCCCGTATGGATAAAGAAGCGGCACGCTACCTGGTGGCATTGTCTGGACTGGATTTACGCCTGCTTGATTCGGAAGTGCAAAAATTGGCCAATTACTGTGGCCCCGGAGAGGAAATACACATTGGCGAAATTGACAAACTGGTTTCTCCGGGAAATCTGGGTATTTTTAAGTTTACCGGCTTCCTCAAGGCCAAAAACCGGGCCCGATCACTTAGCGCCTTCCGCAATTTGCGCGCGTTTGGAGAAGAGCCGGCGGCGGTTATCGCCGTGCTGGCGTCGGCATTCCGCGTGATGGTGCAGGTAAAGTTGCTGTCTGAAAATATCCGCGATCCTTTTGCCATTGCCCGGCAGATTGGCGCCAGTCCGTATTTTATTAAACAAGTTTACTCGGAGGTCCGCCAGTTTTCTTTGCCCGAGCTAAAAAGCGACTTGGTTTTACTCCATGCGGCGGACCGGCGGATCAAGCAGGGCATCAATCCGGATGCCGAAATCGAAAGTTTAATTGTGGAGATTTGTGAAGATGGCAGACGTTACGCCTAAACGGATTATCGTTTTAATTATTGTGTTTGGTATTGGTTTCTTAATTGCGGTCATGCGTTTGTTTGACCTGCAAGTTTTGCATTATGATTTTTATCGGGAAAAGGTGGAAGGCCAGCGCCAGCGAATTGTGATACTGGCTTCTCCCCGCGGTGATATCTGCGACCGCAACGGTGAATTGCTGGCGACTACCGTGGATTCTTATTCTTTTTTTGCAATTCCCAAAGAAGTAACCAGCGCTGAAGCCGTGGTCCGGGTCTTACAGAAAGCGCTTAACTTGAATGCGGCGGAGTTGTCTGCCAAATTGCACGGCCGCCGTACTTTTGTCTGGTTAAAGCGAAAAGTTGACAAGGCCGTGGCAGAGCCAATTTTGGCAAAGGGCTTTAAAGGGATTTACGCGCTGGAAGAAAAAAAACGCATTTACCCGCGGGGTCGGCTGGCTTCAACGGTTTTGGGATTTGTGGGGGTGGATAATCAGGGATTAGCGGGAGTGGAGTTATCTTGTGATAAGTACCTGCGCGGGCAGGAAGGCAAGTTATTGACGGAGCAGGACCCGCGCGGACACGAAATTGTGGCGGCTTCAAAGCAGGTTTTGGCGCAGCCGGCCGAAGGCATGAATTTAAAATTGACGATTGACTCAAATATTCAGTATTTTGCCGAAAAAGAGCTTTCTGCAACGGTAAAACAATATTCCGCAAAATCTGGCACGATTATTGTCATGGATCCCAATACCGGGGAAATTTTAGCGATGGCCACCAAACCGGACTTTGATCCTCAATTTTATTTTAAGTCGCCCAATTACACTTGGAAATCGGGAGCCGTGACCACGGTGTATGAGCCGGGCTCAACTTTTAAAGTTATTACGGTGGCTTCCGGGTTGCAGACCGGCGCGGTCAATCCGGACACGCGGCTGAAATTTTTAAGCAGTATTACCGTCGGCGGTAAAGTTATTAAAAATTCTCACACCATTACCAAATTTGGCAGTACCATTTCCATTTCTGAAATGCTGCAGGAATCAATTAATACCGGCGCGGTGCAGATTGGCCTTAAAATGGGGCCGCAACGGTTCTACGACCAAATCGTAAAATTTGGTTTTGGTGATTTTACGCGCATCCAGCTGCCGGGTGAAGAATGCGGAATCTTGCGGCACTTTACCAATTGGTACAAGCCGGATATTGCGATGATAACGTTTGGTCAGAGTATTGCGGTGACCCCAATCCAGATGGTGGCGGCGTATTCGGTGGTGGCCAACGGCGGTAAATGGATGCGGCCATCCATTGTTTCTGAAATAAAAAGTTTGGACGGAAAATTTTTGAAGGCCTATTATCCTGAAGTGGTATCCCAGCCGATTTCCGAAAAAGTTTCACAGCAGGTAATTTCCATGCTGGAAGACGTGGTCTTGCATGGTTCCGCCCGCCGGGCCCGGCTCAATAATTACCGCGTCGCCGCTAAAACCGGCACTGCGCAAAAGCCAATTCCAGGAGGATTGGGTTATTTAAAGGGTAGTTTCTATGCTTCTATGCTAGGTTTTGCCCCGGCGTCTAAACCTAAGCTTTTAGTCATGGTTTTGGTGGATGAGCCCAAAGGGTCAATTTGGGGGGAGAGCGTGGCGGGGCCGGTAGTGGGTAAAGTGCTGGAAAAATCCTTGCGCTATTTGAATGTGGCGCCGGATATAATTTAATTACTTTATGGTATAATTATTTTAAATGACTAAACCACGCGTCCTTTCTGGTATCCAGCCCTCCGGCAAATTACATTTGGGTAATTTGATCGGGGCGCTCGAAAATTGGGTTAAAATGCAAGCCCAATACGATTGCTTTTTTGAAATTGCGGATCTGCATGCCTTAACCACCGGTTACGATAATCCCAAAGGTTTTCGGCAAGCGGTTTTAGAGGTTGCGATCGACCTTTTAAGCGTGGGGATTGATCCGAAAAAAAGCACCGTGTTTGTGCAGTCGGATGTACCGGAGCATTGTGAACTGCACCTTTTACTTTCCATGATTACACCGCTCCCGTGGCTGGAACGGGTGCCGACCTACAAGGGAAAAATTGAAGAATTGAAGGGAAAGGACTTGGGAACCTACGGCTTTTTGGGGTATCCCGTACTGCAGGCGGCGGATATTTTGATTTACAAGGCGGCGGCGGTGCCGGTGGGGCAGGACCAACTGCCGCATCTGGAGCTGACGCGCGAAATTGCACGCCGGTTTAACTTTTTTTACGGACCGGTTTTCCCCGAGCCCAAGGATGTTTTAACTCCGGTGCCGGTTTTACCGGGGTTGGACGGCAAAAAAATGAGCAAGAGTTACGGCAATACGATTGCGCTGTCGGATTCGCCAGCCGAATTAACCAAAAAGGTTTTATCTATGATTACCGACCCCGCGCGGGTTAAGAAAACCGACAAAGGCCATCCGGAAATTTGCCCGGTTTTTGCGTACCACAAAATATTTAATCCGGAAATGGTAAGTAAAATAAGCGCGCAATGCCAGGCGGCCGAGCTGGGTTGTGTGGAATGCAAAAAAATATTGGCCGAAGCGCTTTCAAAATATTTGACCCCGGTTTGGGAGCGGCGCGCGCACATTGCGGGCAATCGAGGTCAGCTTGAAGCCATCTTGCGCGACGGCGCCGGTCGCGCGCAAGCCATTGCCCGCGTAACGCTTGACGAAGTTAAGGACGCGATGGGGCTCAAATGACACTTTCCTCTTTCTCGATCCAACAAAATGCCTATCAGGGTCCGTTTGATGTCTTGTGTCAGTTGGTAGAAAGCGGGGAGCTGTCGGTTGATAAAATTTCGGTCGGGGAAATTGTAAAAAGATTTTTGGAGTTTATTTTAGCGGCAGAGAAAATTGACCTGGACGCGGCGGCCGATTTTTTATATTTATGCGCTGACCTGATCGAACGCAAGTCAAAAATTATTTTGCCGCCCGAAGAAAAGATTGAAATTGGCGAAGAGCTTGTCAGCGAGGCCGATTTATTGAACCGTTTGGCCCAATACCGCACGTTTAAAGATGTCGCCGCAACTTTAAAGGAGCGTAAGGCGCTTTTTGAAAAGGTTTACGCGCGCTACGGCAAATTATATGAAGAGGCGCAGGTCGGTAGCAACCGGATTGTATTAAAAGATGTTTCCTTGCAATCTTTGGTTTCCGCGTTTAAAAAATTGTGGGATGAAGTTTCCACCCGCGGTGAAATCCGGGAAATTCAATCCGAAGAAATCCGCGTAGAAGATCGTGTTGCTGAAATTATGGAAATGCTTGACCGGAAAAGCCCGCTGGCTTTTCGAGATTTGTTTGTTCGCATGACCAAACTTGAAATCATGGTTACGTTTTTGGCGATGCTGGAATTGATCAAGGCCGCGGCCATTTCGGCCCGGCAAGGCGAGTTGTTCGGAGAGATATTAATTTTTAGGTTATAGCTTATAGGAAAGTAGTTTGTAGAGGGAGGCATTAACTTGGAACAGGAAAAATTAACCAGAATAATTGAATCACTGTTGTTTGTAGCTGGCCGCCCGTTAGAAATAGACCAATTAGCGCTGATTACCGAAGTTGCAGAGCCGCGTATCCGGGAAGCACTGGAGACATTAGAGAAAATTTTTGACGGCCGCGGCATCAATTTAATTAAAGTTGCGCACGGGTACCAATTGGTTACCGATCCCGAATGTGCTGAATTTGTGAACAAATTTTTAGATGCCCCGCGTGAAACTTATTTAAGCGCGCCGTCGCTTGAAACCCTGGCAATCATTGCTTATAAACAACCCATTACCCGGGCCGAAATTGAGCAGATCCGCGGCGTCAATTCCGATTCTCCGGTTGAAACGCTGATGCGCCGCAATTTGATTGAAGATAAGGGAAAATCCGACGCGTTAGGGCGCCCCATGCTCTACGGCACCACCGAAGAATTTTTAAAGCATTTTGGCCTGCAGGATTTAAATGGCCTGCCGGCCTTACCCGAGGGTGCAATGCTGACTGAAATGTTGCGCAAAGGTGAAGTGCCCCTGCCGCAGGAGCAAATAGACCCGGAAGCCGGGCGCGATTTAAACCAAACATGAGCCAAACTGAAGCACAGCTGTTTGAAATTTTTGATTCTATCCAGGGTGAGGGCACTTACCTGGGCGTACGCCAGCTTTTTATCCGATTTTGCGGCTGTAATTTAAGTTGTGCCTATTGCGATACTCAGTTAGCGGAGCTGTCACCCAGGTATAAAGTTGAGCAAACTGCCGGCCTGGGTGATTTTAAGCAGTTTAATAATCCAATTTCTGCCAGTCAACTTTTGCAAATTATTGCCGACAAGCTGGGGAAAAAGCCCATTCAACATAGCATCTCTTTAACCGGGGGCGAGCCGCTTTTACAGGTAAATTTTCTGAAAACCTTTCTCCCTGAAGTCAGGAAATTTGGTTTACCGATCTACCTTGAGACCAACGGAGTCCTGCCGGATCATCTGGGAGAAATCATCGATTTAGTGGATCTGGTGGCCTTGGATTATAAACTGCCTTCGGCAACCGGACTGTCGGATTATGCGCTTGAACACAAAAAATCATTGCAAATTGCGCTTGCCAAGGAAGTATTTGTAAAGGTGGTATTTACTAAAGACGCGCGCCCGCTGGAAATTGATGCCGTGGCTAAGTTAATTGCCGCAATCAACCCGGAAATATGTTTGGTCTTGCAGCCGGCCACCCCGCATGGCACCATCAAACACTGGCCCACCGCCGAATTGATGCTGGCGCTGTATGCGGTGGCACGCCGCAGTTTAAAAAATGTGCGCTTGATTCCACAGGTTCACAAAATTATGAAGGTCCTTTGAAAAATCTCCCCAAAAAATCGGCCGTTTTTTCGTAAATAGTTTGCACCGAGTGTCTAATTTTTCCCAGTGCGGCCATTTGTTTTTGCCGGGCCTGGATGTGGTGGAGGACAGCGGTTAGCCACTTAATATCTTTGGCGTTTTGTTCCGAGGGATCAATCTCCTGTAAAGATTTTAAAAGTTCTAATTTATAATTAGCTGTATCGATTGCCAGTTTTTCTAACCCGGCGTGCAACAGCCGCGATTCTTCCCAGCTGATGCGGCTTTCCAGTTTGCGGGCTTTCCGGGTTAAGTAATCGATGGTTTCGCTTAATTCATTGAAGTCCCGATAGGCGCCGCAAAAAATGCGTTTTAGATGAAATTCTTTAATGACGGCCATCAATTTGATCCAGGCGATTTGTCTGCCCAACGATCGGATGGTATTGATTTCGTCTTTGGATACCCCCAGCGCGCGCAAAATTTTTTCGGCTTGCCGGATACGGTAATAAATTAATATCCGGCGCAGTTGACCGGGTT
>JBAZQH010000015.1:0-25598 GCA_041645285.1 Candidatus Margulisiibacteriota bacterium
CACGTTAAAATTGTTATTGCCCAAGCCCGGCGAAAAGATATTGGATATCGGGTGCGGGCAGGGAGCGTTTTGCCGCCTGATGGCGGATTGCGGAGCCAACGTGACCGGAATTGATGCCTCAACAAAATTGATAACTCTTGCCAATCAGCGCACTCCGCAAAAATTAAAAATCAATTATCTGGTAGGGGATGCGACGCGCCTCGACAAAATTCCCGACCACTATTTTGATGCCGCAGTTTCAATTTTGGCAATCCAAAATATGGATCCGATGGCGGCGGTGGTGGGTTCTGCCGCCCGGGTTTTAAAGCCCGGCGGGAAATTGCTGTTGGTGTTAAATCATCCCTGTTTTCGCATCCCGCGGCAAAGTGGGTGGGGGGTTGATGAAAAACGCAAATTGCGCTACCGCCGGATTGACCGCTACCTCTCACCGCTGCAAATCCCCATTAAAATGCACCCGGGAGCCGCGCCCGAAATCCACACCTGGACGTTTCACCATCCGTTGGGTGATTACTTTTCTGCGTTTAACCAAAGTGGTTTTGCGGTGACCCAACTTGAAGAGTGGGCCTCAAACCGCCAAAGCCAGCCCGGTAAATTTGCAAAACCAGAAAACCAATCCCGCGAAGAAATTCCATTATTTCTGGCAATTGTGGCGCAGAAAAATTCCTGATGATTTTTTTCCTAAACCTGATATAATTTCTTTTTCCCGCATTTTTTTGTTGCAGTGTGTTTATTTTATAATTTTGAAAGGAGAAAAAAATGACTGAAGCTTCAATTATTCTGCCGGCCCTGCGTCCCATCGAGACCAATTTACTCTGGTTTGTGCTCGGTTCTGCTGTGATTGCCTTATTATATGGTATCTACCTGGCGTGGAAGGTCCTGCGTGCTCCGCAAGGGTCGCCCGAAATGGTCGCCGTGGCCAAGGCCATCCAGGAGGGTTCGGCCGCATATCTGGCGCGGCAGTTCAAAGTAATGGCAATTTTCATTGCTTTGATTTCCGTGGCCTTATACTTTTTGTATATTCCGGTTTTTCCCGCGGGCAGTGTTTTGCCGCTGGGGATTGCCATTGCATTTTTGCTGGGGTCCTGCGCTTCGGCCGGGGCGGGCTATGTGGGCATGAGCTTGGCGGTTCGGGCCAACGTGCGCGTGGCCAATGCGGCGCTCTCCAGCTTTAAAAAAGCCCTTGAGATTGCGTTTCAAGCCGGGACGGTTTCGGGTATGTTTACGGTTGGCCTGGGACTTTTAGGCGCCACCCTAATTTTTATGGTGTTTAAGGAAAATGCCATGAAGGTTTTGGTGGGGTTTGGTTTTGGCGGATGTTTGGTGGCGTTGTTTATGCGTATTGGCGGCGGTATTTATACCAAAGCGGCGGATGTTGGTGCCGACCTGGTGGGAAAAATTGAACAAAATATCCCGGAAGACGATCCGCGCAACGCGGCCGTTATTGCCGATAACGTGGGAGACAACGTGGGTGACTGCGCGGGTATGGCGGCCGATGTTTTTGAAAGTTATGAAGTTACTTTGGTAGCGGCCATCATTTTGGGTGCGGCAACTTTGATGGATAAAAGTTTCCAGGCCGCGTACGGCGCGCTGGCGTCACTGATGGCATTAAAACTGATTATGTACCCGTTGCTGGTGAGGGCGGTGGGCGTGTTTGCCTCCATCCTGGGCACCTGGGCGGTGCGCGGCAAAGACACCAAAGAAAACGAAGAAATCGGCGACCCGATGAAACCCATCAATTTTGGTTTCTGGGTCGCGGCCATTTCGTCTATCGTGGGTTTTGTGACGATCAATTATTTTTATCTCAAAGATCCCAATACCGGCTTGCCGGATTGGCGTTTTTCGATGGCGACATTTACCGGTATTGTTTTGGCAATCATTATTGAAATGCTGACTAACTATTTTGCGCACACTTCGCACAAACCGGTCCGGCAAACTTCCCATGCTTCACGCACCGGAGCCGCTACCATGATTTTAACCGGGTTTGGCTTGGCGCAGGAGTCATCTTTCTGGTCCATTCTAGCGATTGCGGCCACCATCTGTGCTTCGATGATGGTCTTTGGCGGCAACGTCGCGCTTTCTGCCTACGGCATTGCTTTGGCGGGTCTGGGTCTTTTGACCACTACCGGTTTTATTCTGGCCATGGACACTTACGGGCCAATTTCCGATAACGCTAACGGCATTTTTGAAATGTCTGGGACGTACCGCGGCAAAGGCAGCCGTGCCGAACAAATTGTTACCAAGCTGGATGCAGTGGGCAACACCACCAAGGCGTTGACCAAGGGTTTTGCCATTGCCACGGCGGTAATTGCGGCTATCGCACTGTTTAAATCGTTTGTTGAAGAAGGCGGCCTGACGGCTACCGGCATCCAAATCAACGTGCCCGAAGTGTTTATCGGGTTGCTGTTGGGCGGCGGCGTGGCGTTCCTCTTTTCGGCGTTTTTGATCAAGGCGGTGGGTAAGGCGGCCATGCTGGTGGTGGAAGAAGTGCGCCGGCAATTTCGCGAAATTCCGGGAATCATGGAAGGCAAAAACAAACCCGAATATTTTAAGTGTGTGGATATTGTAACCACGGCTGCGCAAAAAGAATTGATTGGCCCGGCACTGCTGGCGGTTTTTTCGCCGGTAGCGGTGGCTTTCTCGTTTGGGGTGGCGGCGTTGGGTGGGTTTTTGGCCGGCGCCATATTGGTGGGACAGCTTTTAGCGGTGCTTTTGTCCAATGCCGGCGCCATTTGGGATAACGCCAAGAAAGCTATTGAGATGGGGCACTTAGGAGAAGAACATTGTAAGGGTAGTGACTGCCACAAGGCGGCGGTTATTGGTGATACCGTGGGAGATCCGTTTAAAGATACGGCCGGACCGGCACTGAACCCGTTGATCAAAGTCATGAACCTGGTGGCTATCTTAATTGCGCCGCTGGTGCTCAAAGATTACCCGATCGCAATTCGAGCCACAATTGTCTCGGTTAGTTTGGCGTTGATCCTTTTGGGCATCATGCTGAATAAACGGGGGTCGTTTGAAGGTTAGTCGACCACTCTATAATCTGTAGTTAGCAGATGAAAAATCCGCTGCAACCCGTGGAATATTTTTTGGTAGCGATATAGTTGTTGCTGTTTTTTAGGAGAGAGATTGATTCTTCTTTCCCCGTTGGTATGCCGCCGCGTGTTCCGTTGGCACCTTTCTTTAAAAGGAGCATCTAAAAACAGCTTTAAGTTAACTTGTGATGCTAAGCGCGAATATGTCAGAATTTCTGTGCCTTCAAAAATATAAATTTGTCCAGGGCGGGGCGTAACTCTTTCAAAAATTCCCCTGGTTGCAACATCTACAAAAACTTCTTCTGGTAACACCTTGCGCCTTTGCTGAATGGATAATTCTTCTGCCAACAATGGGACAGGACAAAATCTTCTGGTTTCAATAAGTACGGTTTGTTGGAGATCAAGTCTTCCATAATATTCGGATCGGCGCAAAGACCCGGTATAATCAAATAATGGCTTCATTATTGCTTTTCCATAAAACAAGGATTCGACGTCAGCACTAAAACGCTGAACATCGAAAGTACTGCGTAAAACTTTTACGTGACAAGGAGAAACCGCTAGTAACCAATCGTCAGAATGAATGATTCGCGCATTGCTTGGGGTTTTTATCCCCCGTTGAAGCAAAAAGTCTACTGCTTGATGGCTGAAAAATGTTTTTCCTGCGCCCGAACAACCAACTACCGTTACCCAGGCTGGCTGGGGCAAATTGGGTTGCGCTACGGCTGCTATTTTAGCCAGCGCATCTTCTCTTGAGATGGGCACTGCAATTTTTCCGGATGAAGCAAGCTGTGCCCATACGGCAGACCGCGCCAGACGACTGGCGCGAATTATTTGCCCAGCTTGTTGCCTAATAGATAACTCAACCATATATTATTTTCGGTAGTTTTGATGAATAATTTCATTTTTTTTTGAAATAACCTGTCTTGAAATAGCTTGTATGTGGCAGCTGGAATAATGCGGGAACGATAAAGGAACCTTTCCCCCGCGAGTGTTGTCTAATATAATAGTTGAACATGCATAAACTATCTTTTGACGAAATCTATATCCACTACAAGGAGCAAGTTTGGGGTATGGTTTGTAAATACGTTTATATCCAGCACGACCGTGAAGACCTGTTCCAGGAAGTTTTTCTGGCGATTCATCGCGGTTTGGGAAGTTTTAAGGAAACTGCTGCGCTTGGCACCTGGATTTATAAGGTTACGGTAAATACGGCGCTTAACTTTTTAAAGAAACAGCGCCGCGGGCAAAGTTTGGCGCAGTGGTTAGGTCAGCTTAGGCTGGTGGAGGAGGTGGTCTTCCCGGAAAGTCCGGAAAGCCCCGACGCCGAATTTAAGCTATTGGCCAAACTTAATCCATTGCAGCAGATGGTTTTAATCTTAGCTGAAATTGAAGAGCGCGCATTAGCTGAAATCAGTGATTTATTAAAAATTCCGCTGGGAACTGTAAAATCAAACTTGTCCCGTGCCAAGGAAATTATCCGGAAGGAGTTGTTGCAAAATGGATAAATACCAGGAGCTGATCAATACCATAAAACATACCCGTGCCCCGGCCGATTATGACTCTATGTATGCCCGCCTGATGCAAAATATCCATCGATCGCCGCGCCCCGTTTGGCGGCTGGGGTGGGGAATGGCAGCCGCGTTTTTATGCTTGGGCCTGGTTTTTGGCTATGGGATTTTTTCTGGCAATGCGCCCGGCGCCAATAATTTAATGGCTTACATTAACGCCAATGGCGGCGGTTCTGAAAGTGTTGTAATGGAATATGTCCGGGCGGACTGATGGTCGGGCCAAGGATAAGGAAAATAAGAAGGAGGTAAAAATATGAGAAAGAGTTACAGGATGATTGGGGTTTGTGTCTTGGGTTTGATCGGTGTGTTGTTTTTGTCTGGGTTTAGTTTTCCGCCGGGTAAAATGGGCGGCAACCTGTGGAAGGGTGGCCATCCCAACCCTGAAAAAATTGCCGAAAAGTTAAGCGATGAACTAAAATTGACGCCCGAACAGCGCCAACTGTTTGCTACCGGCATCAAGGAGGTTGAGAAAAAAGCCAAAACCCGGATGCAGCAGGATCGGGAGCTATCCAAAAAAATGGAAAGTGAGTTGTCGCAAGACCGCCCTGATTTGGTTAAAATAAAAGGATACATTGATCAAATTAGTCGCAACCGCGCGGAGGTGCAGTTTATGCGCACGCAGTTTTTAGTCGAGTTCAGAAAAAACTTGTCGCCTGACCAGGTTGCAAAGTTAAAAGCCATGTTGGCTAAGGGACCGGGTAAAAGAGGACCAAGAGAAAAATAATGTTTTGTAAAAAGCAGTCGATTGTTTTCCGCCGGCAGTTGCAGTTGGCGCTAGGATTAAGCGCTTGGCTATGCTTTACGTGCGCCCTGCCTGCTTTTGCCATAACCTGGAGCGACATTTTAACCCGTGCCCCGCAGGTCAACCACGAGTTGAAAAGCTCCGCGTACCAAAAAGAATCCTACCAGTTTTCTTATTACCGTTCTTTCAGCGGGTACCTGCCCAATTTGTCGGCGTCGTTTTCCATGACGGGCACCGGGGCTACCACCCAGGCGGCGGCCACTACGTACCGGTGGGGGTTATCGGCCACGCAGAATTTGTTTACCGGCTTTGAAAACTTTTACAGCGTGCAATCCGCTTATGCCAACTTACAATATTATATTGCCGGCTTTGACAGTACTACGGCGGATGTTTATTACAACTTGAGGGAAGCGTTTGTCAATTTGGTGGCGGCGCAGGAAAGGGTGGCGCTCAACGAAAAAATATTGGAGCGGCGCCAGGAAAACCGCCGCATGATCAGCTTGCGCTACGACAGCGGACGCGAAGACATTGGCAATCTCATGCAAACCCAGGCCTCTGAAGGTGACGCAAAATATAATCTCTCGTCTGCTAAACGCGATTTAGTTCTGGCCAAACTAAAACTGGGCCAGCTTTTGGAAATGGAAGTGGATAGCGCCGCGGCGTCCCTTGAAGCCAAAAACGTTGCTTTGGTTGATTTTGACGCCCTGCTTGAGCAAACTCCCGATTACCGCAAGGCAAACTATACATTAGAGTTAGCGGATATTGCGCACAAGGCCACCATCAGCGGTTTTTTGCCATCGGTTTATTTGAGCGGCAATTACTCGCAAAGCGGCTCTTCCTGGCCGACAACCTCCGATAATTCAAGTGTGGCCCTGACGGTTTCGTATTCGTTTTTTCCCGGCGGCACCAACTTTATGGACCGTGCCATTTACGGCATAAAACTTGACCAGGCCCGCGAGGATTTTTCCCAAACCAAAAACGACTTGCGCTATGACCTTGAAAATAAATTTGAAAGTTTTCGCAATGCGACCGAATCCGTCGGCGCCAAAAAGTTTTCCCTGGCGGCCGCGGATGAGCGCGCCAAAATTGCCCGCGCCAAATATTTGAACGGTTTACTTTCGTATAACGATTGGGATATCATTGAAAATACGTTTATTAATGCCGAGAGTGCGCTTTTGACATCGCAACAAAGCTGGCTTTTGGCAGAAGCAGCTTGGTATAAGTCGTATGGAGGGTATATAAAATGAAAAATGAAAAATTAAAAATGACAAATGATGGTGTGCCTACAGCGCATTATAATAATTTCGCGAAGCAGCACTTCCATTTGACATTTGTTGTTGGATTTTTGTCGTTGATTTTTCTGGCGCTGGGGTTAGTGGGTTGTGTTGGTGGCGGCAATAAAACCGAAGTTGAGCGGGTAAAAGTTACCCGCGGTAATCTTTTGGCCTCGCTTTCTTCTACCGGGACAGTGGTGCCGCGCAACCGCCTGGAAATTAAACCACAGGTATCCGGGCGCGTTGAAGAAATGTTGATGGAGGAGGGGCAAAAAGTTAAGAAGGGTCAAATTTTGGCCTATTTAAGCTCAACCGAGCGGGCCACGCTGCTGGATGCGGCGCGCGCCAAGGGCAAAGATGAACTGGAACATTGGCAGGAAGTTTACCGCCCGGCGCCGGTGATTGCTCCTTTGGACGGGTTTATTATCCAGCGGACAGTGGAACCGGGGCAATCGGTACAAGCGACGGATGTTTTGTTGGTGATGGCAGATTATTTAATTGTGCGCGCCGAAGTTGACGAGAGTGATATTGGCCAAATTAGGCTGGGGCAAAAAGCCGAGATTGTTTTGGATCCTTATCCAGTTCAAAAGTTTAGCGGCAAAGTTTCCCACATTGATTACGAATCAACGGTGGTTAATAACGTAACGGTTTATGAGGTAGATATTCGGATGGAAGGGAATGCGTCGGTCTTCCGCTCGGGCATGAGCGCTACCGTAAACTTTTTGCTGGAGCAAAAAGAAAATGTTTTATTATTGCCGGCACAGGCCGTTAAATCGTCGCGCGGCGCCAGCTATGTTTTTATCTGGAAAAACGGGGAAAAATATCCCAAAACTGTCCAGGTCGAGATCGGCCTGGAAACCAGCGAAAAGGTTGAGATTGTTTCAGGGGTAAACGCGGGGGATGAGGTCATTATCCCAACCAAGGCAATGGTAAAACAATATCTAGAATCTTCCCATCGGGTGGGCCCGCCCAACTTTTTCCAGCGCCAAAAATAACATGTCGTTAATTGAACTGCAAAGTATTTCAAAAATTTATGCCGCCAAAGGCGCGGTACCGGTCAAAGCGTTGGATAACGTGTCGCTGAAGATTGAGGCCGGCGAGTTTTTGGCGATTATGGGCGCGTCGGGATCGGGTAAATCCACCCTGCTGGCGGTTTTGGGCCTGCTGGACCAAGCCGACCAGGGCGATTATTTTTTACTGGGCAAAAATATCGCGCGCTTGCCCGAAAATAACTATGCCATCCTGCGCAACCGCTTTTTTGGGTTTGTTTTTCAGTCGTTTAATTTGTTGCCCAAGTTAAACGTCCTGGAAAACACGCTTTTACCATTTATTTATGATGACGGCGTTTCCCCGGCCGATCACACACGCGCGCTCGACTTATTGAAAAAAATTGGTTTGGAAAACAGATTGCACCATCGCCCCAACCAGTTATCGGGCGGGCAGCAGCAGCGGGTTGCCGTTGCCCGCGCCATTGCCAACCAGCCGCTGGTGATTTTGGCGGACGAGCCCACCGGCAACCTGGATTCAAAATCGGCCCGCGAAATCATTAATCTCTTGCAAGAATTGAACCGCCAGGGCAATACCATCATCATGGTTACCCACGAAGCCGAGCTGGCCAAATCGGCCACGCGCGTTATCCACTTGCGCGACGGCCAACTGGTGGATGATATCCGACATGCCGCCATCCCTTCAGCACAAACTGCTGCGCCCACCTTGCAAATGTCCGGTCGGCGCAAATGGTTTACGTTATCAGAATTAAAAAATTATGTTTACGAGGCCTGGTTGTCGTTATTAAACAGCAAACTGCGCTCATTCCTGTCAATTTTAGGCGTTTTGATTGGTGTGGCGGCGGTGATTGCAATGTTGGCCATGGGCAGTGGCGCCAAACAACAGGTTCAGCAGAGTATGGCATCCTTGGGCACCAATTTGCTGATGGTGCGGTCGTCGTTTCGGGCGGGGGGGATTTCGATGGGGTCGGGGAGTGTGACGCGGTTTACTTTTGATGATTTTGCCGCGCTGAAAAAAATTGAAGATGTCAAAAATGTGGTGCCTTACGTCAACAGCAAAGTGCAGATGGTTTATAAAAACCACAATTGGAATACCACTACCATTGGCACCTCCCCCAATTACCAGGTGGTGCGTTCCATTTATCCTGACCAGGGAAGGTTTTTTGCCGAAAGCGATATGGCCCGCCGCAACAAAGTGGTGGTGTTGGGGTTTCAGGTGGCCAAAGAATTGTTCAACGACGATAACCCGCTGGGTAAACTGGTGCGTATCAACCGCATAAATTTTGAAGTGATTGGGGTCATGCCCGAGCGCGGAGTTTCTGGCTTCCAAAATGTTGACGACCAAGTATTTGTCCCGGTTACCACGGCCATGTACCGCTTGTTTGGGGTTGACTATATCAGCTATTTTGACATCCAGGCCAAAGATTTGGATGTGATGTCAGACGTGACCGATGAAATAACCCAAACGCTGATTAAACAGCACCGGTTAAGCAGTGACCAAACCGAAAGTTTTGAAGTGCGCAACATGGCCGAAATTCAAAAAGCGGCGATGGAAACTATGGCGGTAATGGGGCTTTTATTGGGCTCAATTGCGGCGGTAAGTTTGCTGGTGGGCGGCATTGGCATCATGAATATCATGCTGGTCATGGTCATGGAGCGCACGCATGAGATAGGTTTACGCAAAGCTTTAGGGGCGCAAAACCGCGATATCCTGGTACAGTTTTTGGTGGAGGCAATATTGATTTGCGTTTCGGGCGGCTTGCTGGGGATATTGGTGGGGGGCCTGATTGCGTGGTCGGTTTCTACTTTTGCCTCCTGGGCCATCTTAATTACCCTGCGCTCAATTTTGCTGGCGTTTTTCTTCTCGGTGGCGGTGGGCGTAATTTTTGGCCTATGGCCGGCCTGGCGCGCCTCCAAAATGCTGCCGGTGGAAGCGCTAAGGTACGAGTAGATCTGGCATCGGCAGGGTTTTATATAACTTCTCTAATTCTTTAACATTAATGCGTGGGAGTTGTACGTAACCTTTCGGGATTTTGAATTCATCTGACATAATTTTTGTGCGTTTAACGTTTTTGATGGTTCTTACTTCTATTACTTCGGTTGAGGATAAAAAGGTGGTGGTTTTAAGCGCCAGCTGGCTGAAGGCGCGCCGCATCTCTGGCGAATGGAAATTTCCGGCAAAAAGCCGGTCCCGGGTTGCTTGAGAGATTTTGCCTCGATTCATAAAGCCCAGCGGTATGATTCTCTTTGCCAGCCAAATTTCCTGGAGGATATTGCCGTTTGGATCTTTGAGTAAAACTTGTTCAACCAGGTTGCCGTCTACCAACCCCAGTTTCTTTGTAAAATCAATTTTAATGTCTTCCGGTTTTAAGCTGAAGCGAGCGGATATTTTTTTTGCCGTTGCCTGGGCTTCTTTAATCTTTGCACTGGCTTCGGCTGGCAGTGAACTGCCGGCGGATTGATCCGCCGGGATCTTGCCTAAAATTTCCAGCACTTGCTGGAAGTAACCTAGATAGGGTTGGATCAACAGCCCAAGTTGCTCGCAAATGTCGATGTCAGAGAGGCGATAACTTTTTGCCAGATAATCAATGTGATAAATTTGGTTATTGATTAAATCGTAAATTTTACTTTGGTTTTGGGGCAGGTCGACTTTCATTTTATCGCCGCCTAAAATGACGTTAGCAGTTGTTTCGTTTGGCGTTCCCGGGTTGGAAACGCTGTCAAAAGCCAGCCCGCCGTCTTTCTCAAAAGGCACTTCCTCCGGGGGGTTCATGTAAGCGATATTGCCATCTTTGTCATATCCCCAGGATTCGGTTACTTTGATTGGCCGCCCGTATTCATCGGTAAAGGTATATTCATGGTAAATATCTTCTGAACCATCGGGGTTCTGGTTTTCCCGGCTGTAGAGCCCTAGGGTAACTCCCTGATCATCTTTTACTTCATCGAAAGTGTCTGATTGATAAGTATAGTTAGTATTGTTGCCGGTACGAGTTTCATGTTCGTGAGACCTAAAGGCGTGCGTAACCGTACAATGCTCGGTGGCAATGGATTCATATTCTGGTTCATATTTCCAGGGGTTGTCATCAGGATTTTCGGCGCCAAAAAGCGGAAAGGGGAGAGCCAGGAAAAGGATGAAAAACATTAATAATTTCAGGTTGCTGCCGAAGGGATTTTTCATGTTATGCCCTTTTAATTTGTAAAGTTGAGCAGGCCTATAAGCCGGATTTTGTACGCCCCCGCAGCTGGCGCTTGCGCGCCAAATACAGAAGGTGGCGACCATCTATCTTGTTCTGACATTACTGCCAGAATCTTTGCGGTCTACTTAGGATCATACCTGCCTGCCGACAGGCAGGACGCGCGGGCCGCGCTTTCCAATTTTGACCTTGCTCCAGGTGGGGTTTGGCGCACCGTCCCTCTCGGGACTGTCATGTGGGAGCTCTTACCTCCCATTTTCACCTATCGCCGCTCATCCTTTAGGGGTGAGGTTGGCTGTATATTTTCTGTGCCACTTTCCCTATGTCCTAAAACACGGCCGCCGTTAGCGGCCACCTTTGCCCTGGGAGTCCGGACTTTCCTCTCTACCTCCAAATAACTTGGGGGACGAGCGGTCACCCGGCCTGCTCAAAATTTATTATACCATTTATTGAAATTTTTTTGGATTATTTACGAAATAAGCATATGGCTATTGTATTAGCGAAGGTTGAATTACCAGCAAGCGGGGGAAAGTTGCGTAGACCCGCGGTGCGCCCACTGGCACGGCAAAACGAGGTGCGGTGCGGGTCGATTTTAACTCGTTCAGCTTTGTTGCCGTGTGAAGCGGATGCCTTTGCCCGGCCAATTCGGGCGGCAATAGCGGGGTGGGGAGACCGTCGGTTAACGAAAGCAGATATTGCCGCGGCTGAACGCAGTGCGTTTTTAGCATTAGGCGCAGAGGAGGGTTTTGATGTGGGCCTAATTGGAAAAGCGCGTGCCAAAGCACTGGAATTATTATCTGCAGGAGAATCGGACGAACACTGCGCCGGGGTGGCAACTTACGTTGATCTTTTATATAGATTGGGAGGAATTCAAACAGAGCAGAATGCCTATGCTGCGGCCCGGGAAACTTATCAAATGGCGGCCACCGCACTGGATGCGGCTGGATGTGTGAACTGGCATCTTTTTAGGGATTTTGCGCTGTTGTTGGATTTAATCGGGGAAACGGAAGAATCTTTGCGGTATTTTGCCGTAGCGCGCGGGGCGCTAGATAGTTACGGCGAAGAAGCGGTTGTTCCCGAGTCACTGGCTTGGCGGACTGAACTAAAAGAAGCGATATTGCGCGCGAAGACATTTAATGGTCCAGAGGTAACTGCGGGCAGTATCAGTCAGGCATTGGACCCGTTTTTTTTGAAGTCACAATGGTTAATATCTGAAGAGCCGGATTTACGTCCATATTTTGCTTGGGCGGTCCGACAAATTGCGGGAACTTTATTAGATAACGGAATAACTTTTCAAATGTTTGCGGAAGTGTTTGGCCGGCGGATTGAAGGATCAGCCGAAGAGAGGATTGACGCGCTGGAGGCCAATTTTCCGATTCATTTGGCGGTGGCAGTTGAAGCGTTAAGGGGATCTGACATTGATGATGCACAAGAAATATTTGATGTTTTCTATGCTGTTGAAAAAAGTGGAGGATTCGGTGCAAATGCAGGTTTTTCGCGTGCGGCGTTTGCTTTGTTTGTTGCAGATGAGGCCGGCCAGCCGACAGTGAAAGATGCTTGGTTTGCCGGAGTGTTTTATGCCGAAGCCCGCCTGAAAGAAGTTGGTCACACTACCCCGCTAGAAACAGTCATGGGACTGGCCCCCCTTTTGATAAGCAGAAAGCCAATGGTTCAATCCCCGGATGCGCAAACCTGGGTTGACGAGGTTCATTATTCTGCATTAAAAAATGTGGCCCGGGCATTTTTAGCTCACGGCGTCCGCCTGGCAGCCTTTGGCCAGGTATTTGGCCCGGTAGTAGAGGGTGAGGAGCAGGCGACTTTGTTAGATTGTGCGGGCGAAGTGCCGCTAAAGCTATTGGTTGGGGTGTATGCCATGGAGCAGGATACAGCCCGAGGTTATGACCAAGTTGTCCAGGCATTTTCTAGAATTCCCGAAGTTTTGGAAAAGGCCGTAGCTAATTTTGTTTTACTCCGTGCGCGCCGGACATTGATGACTCCAGGTGAATCCGGACGGACGTTAAAAGATGCCCGAAAAGCCGCCGCCGAATTGGTTACCCGCGTAACGGCTAAAGGAGCGACGATTAAAGATAAAGGGTTGGCTGGCGGATTAAAGCAAGAAATTGACCAATTGGCGAAAGCTTGTGAAGCAGAAGAGCGCCGGGTCGACGAAGTTTTTAATCGAGCGCTTAAGCTGGCCGAAGGTGCAGAGATGGATATTCCTGCCCTGGTAGATACCGCATTAAATAGCGGCGATGCAGATATGGCGGGAGTAACCCGTGCCGCGGTTGAAAATGGCCTGGCAAAATTGGTGGAGGGGAAACCGTCCAGAAATGCGGTGGTTTTATTGGATGCTTTTTGGGGGAGGGATGAGGCGTGGCGTCGCGTGCTCGAGCCCCTGCTGACGAAAAAGTATCAGGTCGTGCAGACGAAAGATTTGGAATTAAATGAAACACAACTTCGAGGTTTGGCGCGGCTGGAATTGGCAAACTTGTTTTATGCGGCCCAAGATATTGAACGGGCCCGGGCCATAGTGGCTGAAGTTATGGCTGCCGGAGAAAATGATCCGCTGTTGCGTTTTGCGGGCAGTTTGACGGTTTTAGTTAATGGGTTAGCGGGGGTGGATTATAACCAAACCCTTGAGCGTCCGACCAGTACGATTGCAGATATTAATGGCCGGTTGGATGAAAATACTCGAGCTTATGAAGATTTATTGCAAGCGCACGCGGCTCTTTCTCCTGCTGTGGCGCAAAGTTCAATGGTTGCCGGACAGATGGATGCGGTTCGAAAAGAATTGTACAAAATTGCCTTATTAGCGTCCCTGGCGGGACAGCTGGAGGCAGCCGTTGATTATTGTGACCGCGCCTGGGCGGTTTTAGACCATAAAGCAATAAGTGCGGCGGGCTATTGTGTGCTGGCGATTAGATGTGATGCATTGATGCGGCAGGGAAAATTTGATCTGGCGGCGAACTTTTTATTGGATCTTTTTAAGAATGGATGGGATATGAAGGTGCGCGCAAGGCCCAAAGCAGAGGCAGCGCTTTTTGCCGTGGATGTTTTATGGTCCGAAGCCGTAATGTATGGTTTGGCGGCAGATGACAGAGGCATAAATTTTTTAGAAGGCGTTATTACACGCGCTCGAAACGCAGGCAAAGACCACTTGTCGTTTCATCTAACACGTATCCATTTTTATATTTTTGTTAAGAGATTTGGTGACGCCGCCAATAAATTGGCCGAGGTCAGAGGTCGATATACTGCAGCCAGCTACAGTACGGCGGTCAGAGCAGACTTGGAAGGGAGAATGAAACTGGCACAAGCCCGGCTGATGGCCGCAAACGGAGAAATAGAGGCGGCACGGGCAATTTATCGTGAAGCCATTGAGCAATTATCGGGACATTTCTTGTCAGAGCTGGATGCAATTTTTGCGCATTATTCTCTGGTAGTTGCGTTAACTGCGTTAGTGACTGAAGGCCGGGTGGAGTTTGAAGCGGAAGAATTGGCGGCGGCCAGATGCTTTATTGAGCGGTACCCTTATGCGGCAATGGCGCGCGGCCTGGCGGTGTGGCCGCTGGTTAGACAAAATACTATTGAAACGGACGCGGAAGCCCTGGTGCATTTAGAAAGATTGATCCTGGGCACGGTTTGTATCTTTGTGGATGCCCGCGGAGCAATCATAAATTTAATGAATCGCGCTGATGCGGGCATTGCTTCCCGCGCAAAAGCAGTTTGGTTGGCTTTTAGGAGAACAGGCAAAGGATGGGATGATTTTCTTGCGGAAGCCCGCGCATCTGCCAAACGCCATGACCCCAGCTTGACGGATGATGCAATTGATAAATTGTTGTCAGAGGAATAAACCACGCGCACTGCAGTGATATGTTAAAATACCCCTCATTATGACCTGGATTTTATTTGCTTTGCTTTCGGCGCTGGCCACGGGCTGTAGTGACGCGGTGTCAAAATTTTTACTGCAAAAAGACGACGAATTTATTGTAGCTTGGTTATCGGTTGTATTTATTGTGCCTTTATCGCTCATCGGATTATTTCTTACCCGGCCGCTGCAGGTTGAAGCCGGCTTTTGGCAAGTGGCGCTGATATTGATCCCATTGGAAATATTTGCTTTTTTAGCGTATTTGAAAGCCCTGCGATTATCCCCCCTGACGCTGACGTTGCCGTTTTTGTCGTTTACCCCGGTTTTTGTTATTGTAACCTCGCGGTTGATTTTGGGGGAAAAAATCAGTGCGCTGGGGATGGCGGGGGTGGCCTTAGTGGTTTTGGGCAGCTATTGGCTAAACATTAATGAAGTTAAAAAGGGTTTTTTTGCTCCGTGGCTGGCGATTGGCAGGGAGGCCGGCAGCCGCTGGATGTTTTTGGTGGCGTTTATATACGGTATCAATGTGGTGCTGGGAAAACAAATGATCATTTTGTCCGATCCCAACTTTTTTGCTCTGGTTTTTCCGTTGATAATATTTTTCGGTTTGACCCCCTTCCTGCTTTTTCGGCTAAAAAGCGGGCAATCAAAGTTTAATTTAAACCCGGGCCGGCTGGGGCTTTATTGCTTGGCCGCAATTTTCTTGGGGTTGACAATCATTGGGCATTTTAACGCGGTTTCTATGACCTATGCTGCGTACGCCATTTCGCTGAAGCGCACCAGCATATTGTTTGGCAGTTTAATGGGCTTGGTGTTTTTTAAAGAAAAAAACGCGTTTTCGCGCCTGGTGGGTATTGGCATCATGCTGGCCGGCGTGTTTGTGATTGGGTTTTACGCCTGAAAAATAATCCCCTCAATTCCTGAAATTTTCCTGCCTTTTTGCAGAAGAAACATACGTGGCGGATTAACGTAAGGGAGAGAAAGAATATGGGAAGCAGAAAAGAGTTATTAGACAGAGTTACGGCAACGACGGGAGGTCTGCCGCGATCCGGCTGGCGTACCAATGGATTAGATGGCCCGCCTGGGCGCCCTGGTCCGCGTGTTCCTGCCGGGGTACGTGCTCCCTTAATTATTATTCCAGCCGGTGAAGTGTTATTGCGTGACGCAGCCAGGTCTGCGGTTGAAATGAACGCAACCCAGCGCCCGTTGGCAGTGGCGGCATTGCGTGAACCGCTGCAAAGGGCCAGGGAATTGGCAATTGATGCGAATCCAAATGCTATAGAAATGTTAGTTGCTTACCTTGGGCAGGCCGAAGCAGATGCCTTGGCCACAACCGGGTTTGCGGTTATGACATTGCAGGTAGGCGGGATCCCGGCTGGGATGCGGGAGCAGATGGCAAAGCTTTTGGGCCGTACGGCAATGACAGAGGAAAGGCAACTCTATGCCGAGCATTATGCCGAGCGGGGCCGCCTTTTGCGGATTTTGGGAAAACGCGATGCGGCTTTAGCGGAAATTAGCCGCGCGCTGGAGATTGACGACAAGTGCGATTTGGCGCACTGGGAGCGAGGCGTAATTAATTATCACCAGGATGCAAAGGATTCCGCCCAACGCGACTTTGCCGCGGCGCCGAAATCGCAAATCAGGTTTTTGGTTCAAGCGGGATTTGCTTTAGATAGAGTTAGTGACATGCAGACGAAGGGTGAAGTTAATCAACCAGGCGGATATCAACGCGCGGCGGACCGGCTACGTGAAGGGCATGCTTTGGTTTTGCGTGAATTGGGTTTTGCTGTACTCGGCAGTGATAAGGGAGCTCCAGGAACGGTGCGCCAGCATGATGCAATGCTGCAGTTTGTTGAACTGGCAGTTAACCCCGCGAGTGCATTAAATTATCGGCAGGATTTTGTGAACGCGTTGTATACTCAAGGGCACTTTAGGCGCATGTCTAAAGCACTTGAAGCCGCACTGGCCTGCTTTAATGACGTGGATGCCATGACGCCGAATGACCAGGAAGTGATTGGCAATATTGGCATTTGTCTGCATGCGCTGGGGAGAGCGGAGGAGGCCGTTCCTGTTTTTGAAAGATGGCATGGTCTGGAAGCGGCGCCCAATGCCGATCCGGATCAAATAAACGATGTGCTGTCAGTTGAATGTTATGCGAAAGCTGAATGCGCGGCGGTCCAGGTGCTTGCCGCCGGTCGGCCGGTTACTGCAGAACCAATTCTTCGTGAGTTGGCACCGGCTTTTACTATTGTCCGAGAAGATACACGTGAAGGGTTGGGCGCAAGCCTCCGTAAAATGTTGGCCCGTCTGCTGCGGCGGGGTGTTCCACTGGAAACCGTTGCGGCGGTTGGTCGGGATAGCGGTGTGGAAGAGTTACAGGCGGATGAATGGATGGGCGGCCTGGTGGATGTGGCTTCAGATATATATTTTGTCGAAGGTGTCCCGCTGGGCTTTGAGCGGCCGGAGGCATTTGTGGAAGAAGTGGGAAGGGTTTTTGGTGCGGCTGCCGTGCACCGGGCATTAGGCAGAGTTTTTGCTTTACAAGATGATGCAATAGTCCAAGATGCCGTTGGCCAAGTTATGGCGCTGGAAGGCAATCGTCCGCGGCCTCGATCAGAATCAATCCAGCAGCCGTTAGCTCAAAATGTCAATAAGGCATTAGGCCAGCGCAGTGTGCCATTATGGGGACTGCTTCAAGCGCAAACATTGGGAGGAGCAGATGCCGTGGTTGAGGGGCTTTTGATAAGGGTGGCCCGAGGATTGATGGAAGGGGATATTGCACCCGCCAGAGTCCGTGACCTTTTGTCGTTGGGAGAAGATCGCGCAGTGGGGAACCGGCTGGTTTTGCGTGCCAGACAGGCCAGGATGGAAGACGCGTTCACGCAAAGGGGGTTGGCGGCGCGGGAGGAGGTGGCGGGTTTAAGGGCATCGCTTGAGAGCGGCGGGATTACCGGAATTGACGAATTTGACGCGGCGGTCACTGGATATATTGACGCCGCCTGGGAAAGGTTTTTAACTACTGAGGAAACGGTTGTAGGGAGGGTGAGAGAATTTTGGCCGCAAGGGGAAGCGGGGAATGAAAGCTTAGATGAACTGGTTTACCGCGCGCATTTACGTACACAAAACCAAGTTGAGGTTAATACGATTGGCGTGCCGGAAACTTGCCTGTTGGTGGCGCGCGCCTTAGCGGAGGCAGGCGCCAGTGCCGAAGAAGTTTATCAGGTATTTCGCCGGAGTGGTGACCGCTGGGAAAGAGATCAACGTGAAGCTGGCAGGCGTGTGGCGGCCGTAGTGGTGAGTGTGGAAATTCAACGGGTTTATGCCATCGGGCAATTCCCTGAAATTGCAGAGCATCGTCCGGCTATCTCTGAATTTATATCAGAAGAGCCGGCGCTGGCAGGTGCTTTGCGTGCGGTTGAAGCCGATGCTGAAATGCAGGCCTGTGTCCAGGTTGCGGCAGATCCGGTAAAACGCGCTGCGCATCTTGGATACTGGATTGAACATTTTGGCGGAGATCTTTCCGCAACCATCCAGCCGTTTTTGCGCCAATTGCAAAGAGAAAAACCTGGAACAGAAACAGGCGCAGTCACAGAAACCCGGCGCTTACTGACCGATTTGGCAACTCGTTTACTGGGGGCAGATGTTCTTCTGCCGGATATCAGGCGGCAGTTTGCTCTGGGAGAAGCGCAGTTTGCCGATCCGATTTTAGTCGAGATTTTTTTAGAACGCGTGCGGGCGCAACTGGCGGATCCGGGATTAAGTGCCGTTATTCCCTGTCGCAAAATGGTTGGGGATTTGAGGGCGGCGGGGGTTGTCGGGGTGGATGGGGTGGGGGCATTAGTAGAGAGCGAAATGGTTCGGTTGACAGATGCAATAATGGAAGAGCGTGGATTGTTTCTTCATACGGTGGCGGAGTTGTGGAGTGAGGGGGAAACACGGCAGGGAGAATTGGATGTTTTATTGCAGAGGGTTTTTGCCGGTCCCCAACAGGATGAAGAGGATTGTGGCGGGTTTAAAGTTCGATCCGTGGCGCTAGCGGCGGCATATTGGATGCCTGGGTTGGCAGTCAATGCGTGGGAACCAGCAACCCAAGAAGAGTTAACCAGGGTAGACGCAGCTTTTTCCCGGAACGGGGGAGGTAGCGTCGGAAGAACAGCGCTGGCGGCGTTAGTTTCTGATAGGACACGCGCGCGACTTGAAAGTATGATTAGAGATGGAAATGAAATATTTGTTGCCGGCAGGGGGGGCGCTCCACGGAGGTTGAGGCCTGGTGATATTCGCGATGCCGCGGTTAATTTGGTGAGAGCAAGGTGTGGACGACCTGCTGCGGATCAGGTTAACCGGTTTTTATTAGCAGAAACTAAAAGGATAGAAAGAGAAATATCGCAGGGTACGCCTGCAGCCAGTGGATCGACAGTAACAGAAGAAGATGTTTTTTCTCGAATTAAACGCCGGGTTAGTGCTGGTGGTGAAGCGCAACGGGCGGCACTGACAGATTTGCGCCGCGTTCTGCTTGAGAGCAAGACGGCTGAAGACGCGACGCTCTTGGCATTTGAGTTATGGGAGCAAGAAGATTTACGGCCGGCTTTAGTGGAGATGTTTGTGGCGGGGCTGCAACGCGGAGGAAGCCTTGAAATTTTACTGGATCGGATCCGACGTAATTTACTGCGGGAAGCCCAAAGTGAAGATAGGGTTTCAACCCTGCCAGGGACAGTCGTATTAAATGCAATTTTCCCTACAACGCCGGAAATGCGGCGCGCGCAGCGCATCCACGACTTTTTTGCGGATGTGTTATGGGAAAGGGATGATACCAGAGATGCGGTTGCACGGGTTTTCCGGTTCATTAATGTTGATTATGCAAGTCCGGTAAACCTTGAATCAGAATGGTTTGGCATGTTGTCTGATCAATTTAGAGCAACAGACAAGGAGCCGTCTTTTCGTTTGCGTTTTGTGGAAGATGCCATTGCCAAAGACCCCAGAAATATTGTTGCGCGGCTCCAGCAAGCCAATTTCCTTTCTCAGCTTGGTCGGTACGATGAGTCCGACCGCGCGTTGGATGAGGCTGCGGCATTATCCGACCATCCTTTGGTGGGTTTACGCGCTAATGCGGTCCGGCTGGCAAGCCTGGGTAGCCGCATCCGCGATTATTTTGCCGCACGGCAACGACAGGAAACCATTGCAGGTTTTGATTTATCTGCTGTCATGGAAAGAATCCAGCAGGTCTGTTCAGCCATCAGTAATGCTTTTGACCAACTTGGTCCTATGGTGGAGGCCCATCAACTGGGCGTGAATGCCTTGCGTGAAATCCAGATTGAACGTCAGGTGATCTTGCAAAACCTCCAGAGCATCGGGTTTATGTTTGCGCGGAAGCATCTTTTTAAAGCGTCAATACCGTTTTACCGGGAAGTTGTCCGAATTGACCCGGAGGAGGCCTCACTGGCGACCTGCATGCTGGCCATGATGCAACTGGAGTTGGGACAGCATACGGTTGCGCTGGATATTCTTAATAAAGTTGTCAATCATAATGGTTCCCGTGCCCAGGCATTGATGCGAGAGATAATTAGAATAGCAAGGAAAAGCCTCGCGGATCCCGCCTTGCCGCCTCTACGACTGGCAGCGGCAAAATTGTCTATTGGGGTGGCGGACATGGGTTATTGGATGGTGGAAGCTTATATTTATGGCGGTCAATTTGAGCTGGCGATGGCCTTGCTAGAAAGTGATAACAAGCCTAAAGCCACCTTGTTCAAGGCAAAAATTTTTGCGGTCATGGCCATGTATTTGGATGGAGATAACGCCGTCGCCGCAGCCGACAAAGCGGAGCGCTTTCTAGCTGAATATAGTCGTCTGCTGGCGGCGCCGAAACCTACCATACATCCGGTTGCTGCAGCTACTGCCGAAGCTTCTGTTCTGGATATGCCATTGGCGGCTGGGGCGTTGGGAGTAATTTCTTCCCTGCCGGATTTATCTTTGGACAAACCGTCTACTGTATCCATGCATGATCAATTATTGTCGGCAGAAGAGCATTATGTCCGCTCGGTTTTGCTTTATGTAAATTCGCGACGGGCGGGGGATGACGCGATCAGCATGTTAGAGCAAGCCGCCGCAGAAGCCCAGGCGGCAGCCGAGATCCTGAAGGATGACCTTATGTTTGAATATAACGAAATTGAGGCCCGTGCGGCGGGCGTTTATTATTTAACTAAACTTGCGTCCCTGGCGCCGGAGGGCGAGCAGGCAACCAAGGCTGAAGTCGCACTGACTGAAGCCGAAGTCCTGGTGCATGATTATCCTTTTGCCCCGCTGGCGCGGCGGCGCGCGGTGTCACCCTTGATGTTATTGGATCGCAACCGCGAAGCAATTAAGCAGCTTCAGCATATTTCTGACGCGGGCCTATTTGACCCCGAAGATTTGACCAATGTCCTGCTAATTTCTGTTGATCCGGCAGTACGGGAGCAAGCCCGCCAAATTTTGTCCGGCTGGAAAGACCAATTTATAGAAAAAAGTATTAATTGGGATCAGGCAATTGTGTCCGCAAGGGGATTAATCGAGGTGTTGAACCCATCTTGGATGGAGGAGCACGGCACAGAATTGGACCAGGTGCTGGCTAGTTTGCCATCCGCCGGCTAAAATTATCGCGCATCAATTCCTTGGTTTGCCAGCGCGTCCGCTTCCTGGTTATTTTCGCGGCGGGTATGGTGGATTGAAAAAGCATGGAATTTTTTGATTAGGGATTGCGCCTGCAAAAACAGCGGTTTCAGGCCTTCATTTTTTACGCGGTATTCGCCTTTGATTTGCTTTACCAAAAGCTCGCTGTCCAGATAAAAATCGGCGGTTTTGTGCCCCAGCTTTAACGTTGCTTTTAACCCTCGGATCAGCGCTGTGTATTCGGCTATATTATTGGTGGTTTCACCGATGTAATCCGATATTTCAAGGAGGGTTTGCGCGCCATTTTTAATGACTACGCCGATGCCTGCCGGCCCCGGGTTGCCGCGCGCGGCGCCGTCAGAGTGTACGGTTACTTTTGTTGCGGCCATTGGCTCACGTCATCGCCGTATTGCGCCTGCTTTGCGGCCAGTTTTTTTCTCAAAATCGCCACGTTTTCGTTAAGTTTTAAGATGGTTTTTTCAAATTCGTCAATCTGCTGGATCAGGTCCTGGGCGGTTACTTTTTCTTCGTTTTGCGTCATATTTGCACCTCATTAAATTGGGCCCTGATGGATTCGAACCAACAACCATTCGGTTATGAGCCGAGTGCTCTGCCCTTGAGCTAAGGGCCCATATTTGAAAGCTTATCAATTATGGGGTTTATAGTCAATAAACAGAGGGACCTGTGCTGCGGAGGCTGGGGTAGGGTGCCGGCGCAGAGCTTTTTCAATGATTTGCAGAAAATGCCCGTTAAGTTTTGCGCGTAAAATAAAGCAGGGGATGGTTTGAGCCAGTTTGCTGGCATTTTCAAGCTTTTTTATTTCCAGCTGTCGGCGGGAACGGAAAACAGCAAATAATGATTTGCCGGATGAGGAAAACTGCATGTGTTGATAAAGTAAAACGGCAGCTTGGCTGGGGGGCAGAGGGGTGACAGAATCTTTTGTTGCTTGTTCAAGGAAGAATATGCCGGACAAGCGCATGGGGTGGCAAGTTTTACCTTGGAAAATGGCTTTTTTCGGCAATGCGGTTAAGGTAGGCAACGGATAGGAAAAATAGTGATCATTGTTTTTGAAAACAATAACTTGATCGTCGCAACTGGCTTTCCAGGGGCGCCGGGTTTTTAAACAGCTGGTGGTCTTGCCGGTTTTTCCCGGCGCGGAGATTAAAACCGCGTGTTTGTCTTTGGTTAGCATGGCGGCGTGAAGAGGGAATCCCCCGGCGCGGATAACGTGTGCGAATATATGTAGCAGTACCCAGCTAATGTCTAAAGGTGAGATATTTTTTATTGCAAAAAAAACGGTATCTTGTTTTGCGTGCGACCATGTACGTATTGCCGGAGTAACGGTTGGATGGCTGGCGGTTTTCCAGCCGGTGCGCGGAAGGTTTAATTGTTGCAGGATAGCCGCCGGCAATTTTTTTCTTTTGTGCCACGGCAAGATGATGACTTGGTGTGCGGCTGGCCGATGCGGTTTGGATAAATTGTAATCGCGGGCAAAAGCGGCCAGAATTTTTTTAAGGGGTTTAGCCGCAGTTAACTGGAAAGTTGTGCTATCGCCTAATGCAAAGTAATAGGGCTTACAAAAACCGGCGGACGTTTTATTGGCGTTTTGCAAATTCTTATTTTACGGCGGTTCCGGTTGGCGCGCAGGTACCGGATGCGGTCCCTCCACTAGTGCAGGCGACTGCCCCAGGTGTTCCCCCGCTTGCACAGTCCCCAAAAGTGGTCATTTTGGTGCTACAAAAAACTAATAACGCTGGTTTTTCATATTTTGCAGGTTTCTTGTTAATCATATTACCCTCCTTGTGTTGCGAATATATAAAATATTTATATATATTTTTATAATAGTACCATATGTATTTACTTTTGTGAATAATAAATTTGCATTTGTTGCCCCGGTCTGTAATAATTTTTACGCTTGAGCAATCCAGGGAAGTTGTTAATGCTAATACAAATTGATCGATATTTTGGTTTTCTTTTATCAATAATTCGAAAAGGGCAGGTTCTGTGCCAAAAAATCCCGGAAGTATTGAAGGCCATACGGACGGGTTACCGGCTTGGCAGTTCTCCTAAAAATAAGTTGCATTCTATTGATGAACGTTATTTTGGATGGGAGAAAAAATACACTACAGAAACATATAATAAACAGGGCTTTTATGCATGGGAAGAAGAGATGGCTAATAAATATTTTGTTGGGTGCAATAAAATATTGATTGGGGCGGTGGGAGGCGGGCGCGAGGCCTATGCTTTTGAAAAAAGAGGATGCGCGGTAGATGCTTTTGAATGCAATCCTAAACTGGTAGCGTTTGCAAATGGCTTTTTGGAAAAAGAAGGATTACGGGCCAGGGTTGTGTTGACTCAACGAGACGAATGCTTGGTTACCGGCCAGATATATGATGGGGCGGTGGTGGGGTGGGGTGCCTATATGTCAATCCAAGGGAGAAATAAAAGGATAGCATTTATCAAGAAGATGAGAGAGCAACTAAAGGAAAATGCCCCGCTGTTGCTGTCGTTTTGGGTGTTTCCGACAGAAAAAGTTTCTTTCAGGCATACAGTAATCTTTTACGTCGGGCGGACATTGCGCTGGTTGTTGCGTGAAAGCCCGCTTGAGTTAGGAGACGAGTTTTACATGTTTTTTGGCCATGTTTTTACCCGGCAGGAAATTCAGGAAGAGCTGGAGGCCGCCGGTTTTAAACTGGCTTGTTTGGTGAGGACTGGATTTGGGCATGCGGTTGGCTTAGCGAGTTGAAGCAAAATTGGTTATTTAATTAGCCTCTGCCACTTTTCTTTTAGCACATGCCTAAACAATTTTACATTTTCCCGCCAGCTCAAATTTTTCGGCCACCTCACTGCAAACCAGCGTAGTAAATTTTCTTGCCGCCGGGTTACGTTTTCCCAAGCTGAAATTTCTCTGCCCGAAGGCGTTGGCCACCGGCTAAAATCTGCAAATTCTGCCGGAAGCACAAAATCCGTCCAGAGCAGGGCCAGCGTTAGCATTTTTTCTGCAGCCACGCGGGTGCCGGCCGCGGCGCATTTTTCAATAAAAGCCGGCCATTGGTTTAATTGGGTGATTTTTTTGGCCAGGCCAGCGATGTCGCATATCCAGATCAGGCGTAAATCTTGATTGTGAATGGTGGAAAGGTGGATGATGGCGTTTAAAAGCGAGTCCTCCGGGGATAGGGTTTGAAAATAAAAAGACGAGGTTGCTACCCGCACGCAGTTTTTTAGATATTCTTTGGTCGGGACCATTTTTAACATTCCCGGATAAGAGTGGAGGCGCCAGTGCAAATCGAGTGGCGGAAGGTTTCGGCCGCCGGCGGCCCAAATAAATGATTCCTCGTTTTCAATTGCCCTTAAGGTTTCAAAAACCTTTTTGCCGCAGCGGAAACCTTGAGCGTCCAGTGCTGAGCGGGCGGCAAGATACTGGTCTTCGTTAACCAAAACGTCAATATCGCTGCCGGGCCGCACGCCGGGATCAGGATAAACCAGATAGGCATAAGCTAGCCCTTTTAATACCGCATAATTTATGCCCGCTTTTGAAAATGCGGATACAATTTTTTTTAAGATGGATTCGGTCTTAAGTGCTTGGATACAGCCAAAAGTATAGGTGCGCTGCAGCAGTTCCATTACTTTGGTGGGAGGGAAGCGGATTACCGGGTTGAGCCCGGGGCCAACATTTTTGGTGTAGGAACGAATTTTCCAGTAAAGCAGGGGGAGGATGTTGTGTGAAGCCAACAAAGCTAGCCAGTACTCCCAATCGCCGGAAGACATTGGGGGAGGGGTTGGTTTTTCATCTTTCAACAAGGCTAACAGAAAGTTAAATTGTTCGGGCGGCATATCCAATAAGGCGTTTTTGCTTTTTCCACAAAGCGGCAGTTCGGCGTGGAGTGCTTTTAATTTTGCCAATTGCGGTTCAAGGGTTGCGGGCGTATCCATTATGGCACCAGCAGTTTTTGCTCATCCACCAACAGTTTAAACGGTGCCCTAATCCGCCACTTTTTGCCGGCAAATTTGCGGCCAATCACTAATGGGCCTAGCAGCAATTGTTGTTCTTTGATGCCGTGGTGATGATACGTAACCAATTTTGGTGAAAAGGCCGCGGGCCAGGTCTTTGCGAGTATTTTTGTCCTGGAAAAAAATCGGTAAAACGGCCGCAAAAATTTGGCCGCCACGCGCAGCATAAAGTGCCGCGACCGCACATAGCATTCAAAGGTTTTGCCGCTGGTCCCGCCAAAAATCCGCAGGCGTTTTTTCCCTCTGTTTGTCCAGTCAACCCG
>JBAZQH010000016.1:0-23921 GCA_041645285.1 Candidatus Margulisiibacteriota bacterium
CAACCCGGCCGGTAATGCTTTCAAATTTTAATTCCCACGGGTCCGCGCAGCTGTTATTGTCGCCGCGGGTCATCACTCCGTTAGCCGAGATTTTAATCACGCGGTGGGTAATGCTTTTTTTTTCTTTGGGCGAATCAAAAACAATTACGTCGCCCACTTTAATTTGTGCCACATCAGAGTAGGGCGTAATTTCTATGATATCCGGCGCTTTGAGCGTTGGGTTCATGCTGGGGCCAATGTAAACCGTGGGCTTGAAAGTTTGCGGATCTATGCCGGAGCCGCGATAAAGGGTTGATTTGGGCTTTTTTTCAATCATATCTTTCCTTTGCAGAGTGCACGCTTACTTTAATATCTTATCAATTTCCTTCCAAAATTGCCCGTTTTTATGGGCTTCTAAAATATACGACGGGAGAGTTTTCGCCGCCTGGCAGGCGTTTTCAAAAAGGCGGTGGCGAATTTTTATTTCTTCCTCTTTTTCCAGGTGCCGGAAACTGCGTTGGGCAATTTGCAGGGAGTGCTGGTTGATGCAAATAGCGCCTTGCCCCTGCCCGATAAACTCAATCCGGTCTTTTTTGGACTGCTTTAGAAAACAAAATGCGGCTACTGGTACGCTTCCCTCAATTGCCCAGGTGGGGCGTTTCTTGCGCTTCATCAAAAAATTGCTCCAGGTGGGGCCGGGGTGCGCAAAGTAGCGGCCGCGCTGGTCGCGCACGATCAGCACTTCATCATCGCAAACCCCAACCCAGGGTGGAGGGATGCGCTGGCAACAGGTTGATTTTCCGGTTCCCCCGTGCGCGGCAATGATTACTCCCTTTTGCCCTTTTCTGACTAGAGCTGAATGGATGGGAAATCCGCCGCGGTCGATAACTTGCTGGTAAATTATATCTAAAATTGTCCACATGCGGATAATGTTAAGGGCAAAGCTATTGTCTTTGCTAATTTCAAAGATAACTGTTTTACTGGAGGAGTGGGTCCAAATTTGGCAGTGTTTTTGGTCGCGGTTGTGCCAGCCGGTTTTGGGGAGGTTAATGCCAATCTTTTTGGGCAAACCAGCAAAGGGATGCGCGGCGGACAATTCCCGGCTTTTGATGACAATAATTCTATGTGCCGATTTATGGTTGGGGGAGGATTTTTTTGGAGATAATTTTGTGATTTTTGCTAATTTTTCCAGCCAGGGAATGGCGTTGGCCACGGCAAGTAAAGACCAATTTTGGTTAGCGTAAACTTTCAGATTGTATTGCTTTGTTTGGATATCCATTAAAAATATTTATGTTCCAACGCCAGTTCCTGATCCGCATGAACCAGCGTGGTCTCCCATTGAGCAGGTAGAAGAGATGATGGTGCCAAATGACTGGCACTTGCTTGAAGCTACGGTGCCGGTGCTGGTGCAATCAAATGCGCTCGAACCAGTAGGAGTGCAGGCACCGTTGGCCATAGAGTAATCACTTAAGCCAATTAACCGTGGATTTGCATATTTTATTTTCATACAATTCTCTTATGTGCCAACGCCAGTTCCAATTCCGCACGAACCAGCGTAGGCTCCACCTGTGCAATTAGAAGTGATGATGGAGCCAAATGACTGGCACTTATTTGAAGCTACGGTGCCAGTGCTGGCGCAATCAAATGCGCTCGAGCCAGTAGGGCTACAGGCACCGTTGGTCATAGCATAATTACTAATGTCAACTAAACGCGGATTTGCATATTTCATTTTAATGCCATTCTACTTTTCGGAAACAGGCCCTTTTTCTCGGCTTGCTCGCAATACCAGTAAGCGGCAAACAAATTTTTCGTGGTGTAATAATTTTGGGCAATGCAGTTGCCCAGGCAGCGGTTTTTCATCAGGCAGCGGCCGCAGATGCCTTCCAGTTTTTGGGGCAGGCCTTCGCGGATTGCTTTAAGCATGGTGTTATTTTCCCAAATATCTTTCAGCTGGTCTTTGGCCGCGTGGCCAAAAATCAGCTCCGGGGTAGTTTCTCCGATACCGCAGATCGAATATTTCCCGCTGCCCAAAACCCCGATGATGCCAAAAATTCCGCACAGCCCGCATCCCACCGCGTTATCCCCAAACATGCGGTGAAGAGGGCGAAATGCCATGGGGTGGCTAAAAAATAATTTTATTTTGTATTTTTTTGCCAGCGTGTTTTCAACCCATTCACCAATTTTGATCAATTCTTCAATCGGGATGGTTTCATCCTGGTCGTGCATGGCTTTGCCGCGCGCGGTGGGCTGGACCAGGTTGTATTTTACCGAGCCGGCGCCGAGAGATTCGGCCAGCTGTATTATTTCTTCCATCTGATGTTGGTTGCGCTTGACAATGGACATGATGATTTGCGGCTTAAACCCGGCGGCTACCAGATTTTTTACTCCCTGCACAGCTTTTTCAAAACAGCCGGGGACTCCCCGCATCCATTCGTGGATTTCTTTTTCGGGGCTGTCAATGCTGACAGAGACAAAAGCGTTTTTGCAGAATTTTATTTTTTGCGCCAGCTCCGGCGTGCAAAGGATGCCATTGGTTTCAACCGTGAGGCCCAAATCTTCCTTTTTTATAAAATCGAGCATCTCGTTGATATTTGAATGGAGCAACGGTTCCCCGCCGGTTAGTTTTACGCTGGAGAGCCCCAACCCTTTGGCTTGCTGGATGATGGACTTGAATAATTCAAAATCCAGCGAGGGAAACGTCTTGCCTTCACCCTGGTATTTGGGCTGGATCCAGCAGTGGCGGCAGGCGCAGTTGCAACCTTCGGTTAAGTAAAAGTAGATGCAGTTTAACTTATATTCTTTTTTTGCTTCAGTTTCACTGCTGGCGGTTTCTTTTTCGATTGTTTCAAGCATGGCAGGCGCATTCCTCCGATCCTAATAATAGTTTTTCGTCTGGTAGTTTCCCGTCGGCTTTTAAGTAATTGCGCAGGCAGCAATCCGGGCTGGGCTGGTTTTCCCCTCCGGTTAAAGTATAAGCCAGCGCCGGGCATCCGCCGCGGCAGTAGGGGATATATTCGCAATCTTTGCAAAATGCAAAATCCGAAAGCGGAGTTTGCCGCCGCTCTCTTAAGCGCTTTAATTCGGGATGGTTTTGCCAGATGTCTTTTAAACTGTCTTTATTGATATGGCCCAGTTCAATATGCGGCATTTGTCCGCAGGGGGTAATTACGCCGTCGGCCCGGACGCCTAATTTAGAAAAGACCCCGCCGCAGCTGGTCAAAAACCCCGCCCCGGGCAAGCCCGGCAAGCCATCCCGTTTGGCCTGGATCATTTTGAGCCAGAACTTGGCTTCGGAGAGGGGGCCGGCATTGGCGCCGATGCAATTATTGTATTTTTGGTTTAGCCGCAACAGGGCTTCCATTGCGATGTAGCGCTCGTCCGGGGTCAATTGCGTTATTTCGGCATTCTTTTGGCATTCGCCCAGGTGTGAGGCAGAATTAGTAGAAAATCCGCTTAAGCCGATTTCCTCAATCAGCATTTTGGCGATATTGTCCAGCTCGCGCACGTTATGGCGGTGGATGGTCACCCGCACCGTGGCGGGAATTTTAAATTTGCGCAGGTTCAGCAGCCCGGCCAGTGCCTTTTGGAAACTGCCGGGGCCGCGGCAGGCGTCGTGGGTGGTGGGTATGGAGCCGTCAATTGAAACCTGCACGCTGGAACACCTTTTGGTTGAAGCCAAAAACGCCGCGATTTCGTCGGTGATGAGGGTGCCATTGCTTAAAATTGAAAAACGCATCCGGTTTTTGATGATGCCATTAATTAGCTCTATCAGATCGGGGCGAAAAAACGGTTCACCGCCGCAAATTGTTAGGTCCAGGATGGCACAGCGGCTGCATTCTTCAAAAAACTTGAGCCAATCTGCCGCAGGCAGGTCGCGCGCAACCTCGCCGGCGCTTTCAAAATGGCTGCAATACTTGCAACGCAGGTTGCAGTTGTTGGTAATGTCGATTTCTAAGGACTTTGGCGTTTGCATTAACTTATGGTCTGACATGTAAAAGCTTTCCTTTGATTATGATTGTGGCCTAGCTAACGTAGAAATTTGTGAGGATTAATTCTCGTATCCCACAAATCCTTTTTCTTCCAGCTCATTCAAAAAGTCGGCCACGTGGGTATTGACTTCCGTCGGCACATCCGTGCAGTTATCTTTTACCAGCTTAATCAGCTCATTCGGACCGTGTTTGCCGTCCAGATTTTTCCAGATCAAAACACTGACCGGGTTCATGCCAAACGCATCGCCGGTATCGGGGTTGAATAAAATTGCCCAGTCGTCAAATTCTTCTCTTAATACCATCATTGGGTTTGCAATTGGACTTTTAGTTTGTTTTGCCATTTTTTACCTCCATTAAGGCAAGAATTATACTACATTTTTTGGCTGGAAATCAATGGTGCATCCGAGGTTGAGTTTTGTTACTCCGACAGTCCTTTGGAAAGACCATCACCGCAAGTGGCGCCAGCATCATGTCCCTGGGGAGAACAGTTAGACGTAGCGCTGGTGCCAGTAGGACAGTTTCCTGATGCAATGCCGCCGATTGAACAAGAATCCCCAGCGACGGATCCGCTGGCGTCACAGTTTGCGCCCACGGTTCGATTTGCAAAAGCCAAAGAAGTCAAATTTGGTTTTTCGTAAAACATATTGCGCCAATTCATTATTACATTAATTTGTCTTATAAAAGTATATGATTATGGAGTATTGCTGTCAATGCTTTTAGCGTTTTCTTTAATGCTGGCTAACTGCTTATTTTCGAGAGCAAAAGTATGATCCGGCTTAAACAAATTTGTCGGGCGATGGGTAATGGTGATGATGGTTTTGGGGAGTAGGGATTGTTGCAGGGCATCCCAGAATTTTTTTTCGGTTTCTGTGTCTAAAGATGCGGTTGGCTCGTCAAATATCAGGATATCCGGCTTTTTTGCCAGCGCGCGTGCCAGGGATAACCGTTGTTTTTGGCCTTCGGATAGATTCACGCCGTTTTCCCCTAAAAGCGTATGGTATTTTTGGGGCAATGATTCAATAAAATCATGGATGCCGGCAATCCGGGCGGCCTGGATAATTTCCGCTTCAGAAGCATTGGCCATGCCGTAGCGCAGGTTTTCAAAAAGCGTGCCGGAAAGCAGGCGCGGGGACTGGGAAACATATCCAATCCGGTTGCGCAGTGCCTCCAGCGCGAAGGCACCAATCGGCTGGTCGTCAAAATAAATTTCACCCGCACCAGGTTTGTAAAAGGCCAAAATTAAGCTGATCAGCGTGGTTTTGCCGACGCCGGAACGGCCAATAATTGCCACATGCTCCCTTGGTTGGATTGTAAAAGACAAATTTTCAAGGGTATTTTCCTCTCCATCGTATGAGAAAGAAACCTGCCGGAATTCAATTTTTCCTTGTAGTTGCGCTGGGCGCAGCCCGTTGGGATTGGCGGCTTCAGGTAGGACGTCATAAAAAGCTGCAATGCGGCTGAGCGCGGCCAGTGAATTTTGCAGGCTCAAGTTTACCTGGGCAAAAAAGTTAGCCGGGTCGTAGGCAAAATTTAAATATGACTGAAAGGCAATTAATGAACCAACTGTCCATTCTCCGCGAATAATTAACAGGCCGCCAAAAATTAGTGTCAGCAGGCGGGACAATTCCCGCAAGGTGCTGGTGGACAGGCCGGCAATTGAACTGACGACGGTGCTTTCCAGCGCGAGGGATTGGGATTCTTTGGTTTCCTGCATCAGTTGCGCAATTTCGCGCTTTTCGTTTGCAAAGGCCTTAATCAGCGGTATAGCAGAGAGCGATTCCTGCAGTTTCCGTGACACTTGGGCGCTGCGCTCGTAGGCTGCATGGCTTAAGATGTAGGTTTTTTCAGAGAAAAACTTCACGCTTAAGGCCAGCAGAGGCAGGACAATCAGTGTGGCCGCGGCGACGCGCCACTCCAGATAAAACAAAAAGACAACTCCGGCCGCAAATTTAAACGCGTTGCTTAAGATGCTGGTGATGGTCATTGAAAAAAACCAGCGCAGGCCCTGGACATCGTTTGAGAGCCGCGACATCAAATAGCCGGTTTCCTGCGTATCGAAAAACGATTTCGGGAAACGCAGGACCCGGTTGTAAAGGTCGTGCTGGATGTCGAGAATGATTTTTTGCTCGAAACGGGTAAAGTAAACGCGTTGCACGACGCCCAGCAGGGCTTCAAAAATTTTTATGGTTGCGTAAAGCAAAACGGCATACCCAAAAGCATTAAATTGCCTGCCCAAAAATACCCGGTCAATTAAGAAGCGCATGATCATGGGTTGGGGGTAGCTCAACAGGGAGGCAAATAAAACAATTACCAGGCCCAAAGTGGCGGCGGGCCAATGTTTGACAAAAAATGGCCACAGTTTTTTGAGGTGGGTGTGGGGCTTGAGAGGCGCGGACGAGAGTTTGTTCTCCGGCATTTGCCGCGAGAAGGATTTTTTGAGGAAAGAGATATATCTGTGCATCGTGCTAATTTTAGTTGAAGGAAAGTAATATTGCAATTATACGCGAGGCTTACTTCAAATATTCCTTCAGCTTTTTTGAGCGGGTCGGATGCTTTAGTTTGCGCAGTGCTTTGGCCTCAATTTGGCGGATGCGCTCGCGGGTTACATTAAAAACACGGCCCACTTCTTCTAACGTGCGCGGGTGCCCGTCGTCTAACCCAAAACGCAGTTTCAGCACCGTTTTTTCGCGGTCGGTTAAAGATGACATGACATCTTCAATGTCTTCGCGCAACAGCCCGTGCAAAACTACTTCGTCCGGGGCCTGGATGGCAGCATCTTCCACAAAGTCGCCCAGACGGCTGGAGTCCTCGTCGCCGACCGGCATCTCAAGGGAGAGCGGCACCTGGGAAATTTTTAGGATTTCCCGGACCTTGGCGATGGAAATGCGCGCCTTTTTGGAGATTTCTCTCTCGGTGGGGCGGCGTCCCAATTTTTGCAAAAGGATCCGCGACGTTTTGCGCAGGCGGTTGATAGTTTCTACCATGTGCACCGGAATGCGGATAGTGCGGGCCTGGTCGGCGATAGAGCGCGTAATGGCTTGCCGGATCCACCAGGTGGCGTAGGTGGAAAATTTGTAGCCCTTGCGGTAGTCAAATTTTTCCACTGCGCGGATTAGCCCCAGGTTGCCTTCCTGCACTAAATCCAAAAACAGCATGCCCCGGCCGGTATATTTTTTTGCAATGGAAACCACCAGCCGCAGGTTGGAGTTTACCAGGCGGTGCTTGGCGGCAATGTCCCCAACTTTGATGCGCTTGGCCAGGTAGACCTCTTCTTCCGATGAAAGCAGGGTGTATTTACCGATTTCCCGAAGGTACATGCGGACGGTGTCGTCTACCCCGATGCCCTTGACTTCTTCCGGCACTTTAACCAGGTCTTCTTCGGATTCAATTTCCACAACTTCGTTGGGCTTGGGAATTTTGGGTTCAATAATTTCCACACTGCCGTCAATCAAGGTCTCAATCTCGTTGATGTTTTTCCCCGGTTCGGGATAAAGGGAAAAGAGCCGTTCGGGCGTAATAAACCCCTTCTTCGCGGCTAAGCTGCGAAGTTCTTCCAAGCTTTCCCTTTTTTGTATGGTCATTGAGTCTTCCATCCTTTCCTAGTATCGACGCAATCAAAGGAAAATTTCATTTTTTAAGGATAAATTTATTTGGATTATTTACTGGTCCCCGGATTGAATTTGGCGCATTCTTTGACTGATGTCCGTAAACTTTTTGTGCAGTTCATTTATTAGATTATATTCACCCCGGGTTTCGGCTTCGAAAATCTGCAGCTTGAGAAGGTCGACCTGGGCCTTTAACCGGTATGATTTTATCACATTTAAGCAGTCCTGTAACACTTTTTCCTGGATTGCATCACTATCTGTATCCTGCACCGCCAGCTCTGATAAAAGGGTGCGGGCGCCTTCGCCTTTGATGTTTTCAAAAATTTGGGCAATGAAAGTGTTGTCTGCTGCGGCGAGGTTTTCCGGCACTGCGGTTTGGGGAACTGTATTTGGGCCGGTGGTATGGAAATTTATGGCATCAAAAATTTCCGTTGCATCATCGGAGGAAAAAGGTTTTTCCCCGATCTCTTCCAGGATTTGGCGGACAATTTCCTGGCGCTGCGTGCCGTCCTGCAGCAGCCGGCGCAGGATCATTTTTTCCGCCGCTTCGATTTTTGATTTGGGTTTTAATGTGATTTGCCGGTTTAAGGTTAGCGCCGGGCGATCTTTGGGGTTTTTATAGAATGCCGCTTTTTTTATCTCTGCTTTGAGAGTGTTCAGGTCAACTTCCAAGAGCGCCGCCGCGGCTTTGGCGTATTCGCTTTGCAAAATCTGGTTGTTTTCCCGCGCCAAAAGCATGGCGGCTTCCTGTGCGGCTTTGGCTTTGGCCTCAATGTCGCGCACTCCGTGGCGTGCTTTAATGGCTTCCAGGCCGTACTGCAGGTGGGGCAGGGCGGCCTTAATCCGAGCAGAGAAGGTGGCCGGGCCTTCTTTGACTATGAATTCGTCCGGATCCTTGTGCGGGGAAAAATCGCAGACCTTAACCGAAATATTCAGGTTGCGTAAAATTTCGATACTGCGCCGGGTAGCTTCGCTGCCCGCCAGGTCCGAATCAAAACCCAAAATTACGTTGTCGGCATAGCGCTGGATGAGTTTGGCGTGTTGCAGGGTGAGCGCGGTGCCCAGGGTGGCCGCGGCGCATTCCATACCGGCAGAAAAAGTTGAAATTAAATCCATGTAACCCTCAACCAAAACCAGTGTGCGTGCGGCTTTCAGGCGGTCTTTTGCCAGGTTGAGGCCGTATAAAATTTCACTTTTGTTGTAGGCGGGGGTATCGGGGCTGTTTAAGTATTTTGGCTCCTGATTGGCAATGGTTCTTCCCCCAAAGCCGCACAGCGCCCTGTTTAAGTTGCGGATGGGAAAAATCAGGCGGTTGCGGAAACGGTCAAAATACCCTTCGCCGGCATCTTTTTTTATGGTCAGCCCGGCGCTTTGCGCGTGCGCCGGGTCCACCCCGCGGGAAAGCAAATGTTTATACAGCTCGTCCCATGCGTCCGGGGCAAAACCCAGCTCAAAAATTTCCACCGCCCGCTGGCTGATGCTCCGCTTAGCAAGATAGGCCCGCGCGCCGTCGCCGGCCGGGGAGGCCAGTTTTTCCTTGAAAAAGGCCAAGGCCAGTTCATTGATCTTAACGCAGCGGTCTTTTTCACTGCTTTTTTGGGCCCGGGCCCGGTCATAAATTATATTTATGCCCAGTTTATTGGCCAAAATTTCACAGGCGCCGGTAAAATCCACGTTTTCAATTTTCATGATGAAAGAAAAAAGGTTGCCGCCCACGTGACACCCAAAACAATGGAAGAGGCCTTTTTCGGGGCTGACGGTGAACGATCCGGTTTTTTCGCTGTGGAAAGGGCAGAGGCCGACGTGATTTTTTCCGCGCGCTTTTAAGTTGACGTATTCAGAAATGATGGTGACCAGGTTGGCTTTTTGTTTGATTTCAGCGATCGTGGTTTCTTTGATCATAAGTTGGCTTTTACTTATTTCTCCACTCACTGGGCACAAAAATCTCAATATATTTGTTAATTGCAAACCGGTCCGTCATGCCGGCAATCAAGTCGGTGACGGCGCGTACCAGCTGGTGTTCATTCCAGTCCTTTTGGAATCCATCAATATTTTCCGGGTGGTCGATGTAATATCTGAAAAGTGAATTGATCAGGTGGTCGGTCTTTTTTTCTTCGCTTTTGGCGGTGGGATTGGTGTAAACATTGTCGTAGAGATATGTGTAAAGCTCCTGCATGGCGTCTTCAATTGCGGGATCCATTTTTATCTCTGGGGAATCCGGGCTGTTTTTTATGGCATTTTTGATCAGCGTGTCCAGGATATTGGGCCCCAAAACCTGCATGGCTTTTTTGGGCAGGGCGGCTTTGGTTAAGATTCCGGCGCGGATTGAGTCCTCAATGTCATGGTTGATGTATGCCAGGTGATCGGCCAGGCGCACCACGCAACCTTCCAAGGTTTGAGGCAAGGTTTTTTCTTTTTGCGGGTGGTACAGAATGCCGTCGCGCACCTCGTGGCTCAAATTTAATCCTCGCCCGTCCCGCTCTAAAAAATCAGCCACGCGCAAACTTTGTTCGTTGTGCTTAAAATGGGAATGATAGAAAGTTTTCAAGATGTAATCCAGGACATCTTCCCCGGAATGGCCAAAGGGGGTATGTCCCAGGTCGTGGCCCAAGGCAATGGCTTCGGTCAGGTCCTCGTTTAAGCGCAGGGCGCGTGCGATGGTGCGGGCAATTTGCGATACTTCCAGGGTGTGCGTCAGCCGGGTTCGAAAATGGTCTGCCACGGGAGAGATAAAAACCTGGGTTTTATGTTTCAGCCGGCGGAATGATTTTGAATGGATGATGCGGTCGCGATCGCGCTGGAAAATGGTGCGCAGTTCACATTCTTCTTCAGGGTAAGCGCGGCCTTTGCTGTTTGACGCCAGCATCGCCCGGGGAGAGAGAAACTGCTTTTCGCGCTCTTCAATTTCTGTGCGGATGGTCAAATAATTCCACCCCTATTTATCAATGTGAATCGTTGTTTTCTTGCCCTTTTTCCCTTTACCATATTTGATAACAGCTTGCGCCGCGGCCAACCGAGCAATGGGCACGCGGTAAGGTGAACAGCTGACGTAACTCAATCCGGTGCGGTGGCAAAATTCAACCGAAGCGGGATCGCCGCCATGCTCTCCGCAAATTCCCAACTTCATGTCGGGCCGGACGGAACGGCCTTTTTCGCATGCCATTTGAACCAGTTTGCCGACACCGCCCTGGTCCAGCGTTACAAACGGGTCTTTTTCGAGAATGCCTTTGTCAACGTAGTAGTTGATAAACTTGCCGGCATCGTCGCGCGAAAATCCAAAAGTGGTCTGGGTCAGGTCGTTGGTGCCAAACGAGAAAAACTCGGCCACCCGCGCAATTTCATCTGCAGTAATTGCGGCGCGGGGCAGTTCAATCATGGTGCCAACATAGTATTTGATTTTTAACCCGAACTTTTTCATGGTTTTTTGGGCGGCGGCGTCAATAATGGCTTTTTGGTTTTCCAACTCTTTTACCATGCCGACCAGCGGGACCATAACTTCGGGAATAACAGTAATTTTTTGCTTTGCCAACTCGGCGGCGGCTTCAAATATAGCCGTGGCTTGCATTTCGGTAATTTCGGGATAAGTTACTCCCAAACGACAGCCGCGATGGCCCAGCATCGGGTTAAACTCGTGCAGTTCTTCCACACGCTTTAACAGAGCTTCTTTTTCCTTGATTTTGGTCGGGTCTTCGCCCTTGGCTTTCATGACGGCAACGTCAACCATCAACTCTTCGCGCTTGGGCAAAAACTCGTGGAGCGGGGGATCCAACAGCCGGATGGTTACCGGCAGGTCTTTCATCTCTTTAAAAATACCCATGAAGTCGCTCTTTTGCATTGGCAATAATTTTGTCAGTGCAACTTTACGGGACTCTACGGTATTGGCCAAAATCATTTGCTGGACAGTGGGTAAGCGGTCTTCCGCAAAAAACATGTGCTCGGTGCGGCACAACCCGATGCCTTCCGCGCCAAAATCGCGCGCTACTTTTGAGTCGTGGGGCGTATCGGCATTGGTGCGCACTTTTAAGGTGCGGGTTGCATCGGCCCATTTCATCAAAATGCCAAATTCTCCGGTCAATTGGGGATCAATGGTTGGCACCTTGCCTAAAATAACTTCACCGGTGGTGCCGTTTAACGAGATCCAGTCGCCATCTTTAATGGTAATCTTTCCGGTGGAAAAAGTTTTGTTTTTTTCGCTGACCGAAATTGATTCACAGCCGGCTACGCAACATTTACCCATGCCGCGCGCCACAACTGCCGCATGGCTGGTCATGCCGCCGCGGGCAGTCAAAATACCCTGGGCGGCGTTCATCCCGTGGATGTCGTCCGGGCAGGTTTCCTGTCGGACCAAAATAACTTTTTCGGCTTTACCTCTGGCGGCGGCTTCGTCGGCGGTAAAAACGGCAACACCGGTAGCGGCACCCGGAGAAGCCGGCAGTCCTTTAGCGATTACATTTAATTTGGCTTTGGGGTCGATGATGGGGTGGAGGAGCTGGTCTAACTGCGTGGGAGCAATCCGTAAAAGTGCTTCTTCCTGTGTGATCAATTTTTCTTTTACCATGTCCACGGCAATTTTTACGGCGGCGGCGGTGGTTCTTTTTCCGGTGCGGGTTTGCAACATGAAAAGTTTGCCCTGCTGGATGGTAAATTCAAAATCCTGCACGTCGCGGTAATGTTTTTCCAGCTTTGAAGTAATGGTGCGCAGTTGTTTGTAAACGGCGGGCATTTCTTTTCCCAGTTTAGTAATGGGTTGGGGGGTTCTGACGCCGGCAACTACGTCTTCGCCCTGGGCATTGGTTAAATATTCGCCGTAAAATTCGTTGGCGCCGGTGGCCGGGTTGCGGGTAAATCCTACCCCGGTGGCAGAATCGTTGCCCATGTTGCCAAACACCATGGCTTGCACGTTGACCGCGGTGCCCAAGTTGCTAGGGATGTCGTTTAATTTACGGTAGGTGACGGCGCGGGGGTTGTTCCATGAATTAAAGACCGCGTTGCGGGACATTTCCAGCTGTTTATGCGGATCCTGCGGAAAATCACTGCCGGTAATTTCTTTGTATTTGGCCTTGTACTTGCGGAGGATATCGCGCAGGGCATCGGAATCTAAGTCGGTATCGGTGTGGGCGCCAACGCTTTCTTTTTTTGAATGCAAAATATCTTCAAATTCACTTTTTTCAATGCCCATGACTACGTTCCCGAACATTTGAATGAAGCGACGATATGAATCGAGGACAAACCGTTCGTTGCTGGTCTTGTTGATCAGCCCGATCACCGTATCGTCGTTTAAACCAAGGTTTAACACGGTATCCATCATGCCCGGCATGGAAAACTTGGCGCCGGATCTGACTGAAAAGAGCAGGGGATTGTTAGCATCGCCAAAGCGAATCCCCATGGCTTTTTCTACTTTGCGCAGGCCTTCTTTGATTTGCTCGTCCAGCCCGGCTGGTTCTTTTTTGCCCAATTCATAATATTTATTGCAAACCTCGGTGGTGATGGTAAATCCCGGCGGCACCGGCACTCCGGCGTTGGTCATTTCTGCCAGTCCCGCCCCTTTGCCTCCCAATAAATCCCGCCATGATCCCTGACCTTCAGCTTTTCCCTCTCCAAAAAAGTAAACCATTTTTGCGGACTTTTTGCTTGCTTTAGCCATTGTATAGACCCCTTTCTAAATTGAGGAAAAATTGCAACACCGAAGAGAAATTATCTCAAGAAAACGGCTGACCTGCAAGCTGAAATTTTCTGCCGTGGTTGTCGATACAACTTATATGGCTACAGCGACAGCGTTAGATGCTTATGCAAGGCATTTTCCTCCAGCCGGGAAACCATCCGTTTTATTAGTTGTTCCTCGGTATCCTTCGATGCCGGAGCGATTAATTGGGGTAAGTTATATGGCCGGTGCTTTAAATAATGCAAAATTATTGGATGCGGTCCGTGGCCAATCCAGAGTACCTATGCCGGCAATATATCCAGAATTTCATGTTCGCGTGCTTGACTTAAACTTGGCTCCGGCAGAATTTGATCTCCCCGCATTTATACAAAGGTTTGGCCCGACCATTCTGGGCGTATCATCTTCTACTCCAACCTTTGCGGAGGCAATAGAGATTTCGAAGGTTGCCGAATATAATGTGCCGCAGGCACTGCGGGTGGTAGGCGGATATCATCCTTCTGCTTTACCGGTAGAAAGTTTGTCGGGTTCGGCCTTTGAAGTGGCGGTGGTTGGTTTTGGTGAAGAAACGTTGGGGGAGTTGGCGCTCTGTATCCGTCAGGTTGGGAAAGAGGAGTTGTTGCAGCATTTGTCTAACATTCCGGGGGTTTATTTTAAGGATAGTGCCGGTAAAATTGTGGCGGGAAGGAGAAGAGAAGGGTTTTTGCCGTTGGATGAGCATAGTTTTCCGTATACTGTATTTCCCCTTTATATTTTTGGTGAATATCCCAAAGAAAATGGTTCCGGAGGCAAAGCGGTGGCGGTGATTAGTTCGCGCGGGTGTCCTTTTGTCTGTAAATATTGTTCTGGTCCAGCCGTTCATGAAAGACGAGTAAGACATCGCAGTGTTGCTAACCTTTTGCAGGAAATTCAGCAATTAGTCGACACTGGAGTAAGGCAGATAGATTTTTGGGACGAAACTTTTTTGTTGCATTCGAAGATTGATGAATTGTTGCTTGGATTAACCGATATTGCCAGCAGAAATTTAGGCTTTGGATGGGGGATGCAAACCCGTGCAGATAAAGTTAAGCTTGAGATTATTCCACGTTTGGTTCAAGCAGGATTAAAATCGGCTGGATTTGGAGTAGAGACCGGGGACCAGCGTCTGGCCCGGGAAGTTAAAGGAGATCCGCGCATTAGCCTTGATCAGATTACAGAGGTTGCTGGTGCGGTGCAGGCGGCCGGAGTACAGGTAGGATTTAACTTGATGGTTGGATTACCCGGACAAACCTGGTCAAGTGTTTTATCTTCAGCAAGATTATTGACGGAGGCCCGGCCTAACCAGGCCTTGGTGGCGGGGTATGAATTATATCCAGGTTCTTTTTTTGCCAGGACATTGCTGGCTGAAGGAAGGACGAGGATTATAGGTTTTGAGGGAGCTTTGCCCAAGCACGAAATAAACGAGATGACTTTCTTTGAGGTGCGAGCGGCAGAGTATTTACTCAAACAGATTATTTATTATTTATATCGTGGTGTGGTCCTGCCCGGGGAAAAAGACAACATAATGCAATGTGAGGAATTAGTGTTGGACGCGATTAGAATATTGGCAATTTATGATAATTTGTTGGGGGCAGTGGCGAGAGGTGATAAACGCAGAAAAATATTAAAAAATATTCCTTGGCCGATGCGAGGAATTTTTTCTGATATTTTGTTCCAGCTTACAGAAACAGATGTGGTATCACAAGCTTTGGCGGTTGCAGAAAAGGCAGGGAAGGTAGTGGTTGCAGAGGTTTTTCCTAGATCGAAAATGCAATTAAACCTACAAGCTCAATTTAAACACGAACGACTGGATCCGTTTTTAACTAGGGTTAGTTTTGTGGATGCTTTACCGTTGACGCAGTCCCCTTTTGCCGCAATTCGAAAATGGATGTTGCTGGCGATGAACTTGTGGGAGAAGGTAATTTCAGAAGGACACCCAGAGATTGATACTATCCGGGTAATGGCGGCTGAACAACTGGCAACGATGATCGGGCAGACGTTTGTTACATTAGAACAGCGTGCTTTTGCGGAGGCAATAGCTGATTTTGATTTTTCCGGATTTTTGTCTGGGGCACCAACTGTATTGTTAGGGATGACGGTAAGCTTGGATTTAGAGAACTCTCAAATAGTCTTTTCCGGATAGGTAAATGGAGCTGAACGGGATTGAACCGTCGACCTCCCCGAAATGGCTTTAATTTGTGGCGTGACAAAAAAATAACCTGAAAAAATGAAATTAATACTAGTTGTTGACGAAGATAGGAAGGATAGAGGATAAGTTTTTGGAAAGGAAGTGGTAAATATGGCAGGTTGCGGTGGTGCGAGCCCAGTTTCTGGGTGGGGATCGTTAAGTAATTGGAACACATTGCTGAAAGCAGCCAAAACCCAGGATACGGACGAAGACGGCATGATTGAAAAAAGCGGGTGGGCTACATGGTGGCAAGATGAGGGTTATCGTCCGGAAATTGATGTTAATAATAATAATTTCCATGAGCCGGAAGAACTTTTTTATATGGCGCTGGATTCTGAGGATTTTTCTGTGGATGATTTTATTGGTTTTGGCGATTCCGTTGTTGACCTGGCGCAACGGGGTATCCGTACGATTATGCCCTCCGACCGGGCAATCCAAAATTTTGCTGGCTTGCTCATGCGTATCAACTCGGAACAATCAAAAGCGGGTTTACGGCAGTATATAGAATTTTGCCCGGCAGAAAAAAACACCCAGTTTTCTGCAAGTGCATGGGAAAAGATTATGGATATAATGCTGGAAGGTTTTTCGGATTTTGATCCGAAGATGCAGGAGGCAATTGTTTTAGCTTTGGTGAAAGGGTTGTGTTCTCCGATTGCAGAAGTGAAGGAATTTGCGCAAACCAGATTAGACAACCTGTTGGCGAATGAAAGTACCACGGCTATAGTGCTTGAAACTTTCAGCGTGATAGTTGACTCCCGCGTTGGAGGTTTTTCCCTTTATGTTACCGCCCAGGAACAAGCTGCCATGCTCATCTATCTTAGCCAGGTACAATCGCCGGACAGGGTAGCGGTTTTTGTTAAAGCATTAAGTAATGCTGACGTGAATGTAGTGCGAACGGCGGCCACTGCTTTGCTTGCATATGAGCTGGATCGTGAAACAGTTTTGTCGTTATTAGACATTGATATAAACGCCGCTATCGAATATCATTCTGGTTTTGCGGCAACCAGCACCAGCCGTAATAATGCTACTTCAACTGTAAGAGGAAGCCCCGAACGTAAAGATGCCGTGGTGCATATTTTGGAAAAAACCAATGACCCTGTGGTTATCCCGTTTTTATATGCATATCGTTCCCAAGGGTTGGCCAACCTTGCTTTTGGTGAAGTGGTCATAATTGATGCTTTGATATCGGATGGCTTGACGAGTGAAGATGAGAAAATACAAGCAGCAAGCGAGAATGCTTTGGCGAGGAGAGGTGATGCAGTGCTCCCAAAATTGCAGAAGGCATATGTAAGCGGGACTTTATCCTATGAGGAATATCTTAAGCTGTTAGGTGAAATTAACACCATCGGCGCTCAACGCAAACTGGCTGCTGTGATTGCCGATCACTGCGCTGGCGAGCCGGATGAAACACTTTGCTATTTATACCAAGTGCTGGGTTCCGAATATACAGAAAATTCTGATGCGGAAGAAGCGGGAGCAGCTGACATCTTGAATGAAGTTGATGAGACCACTGCTGCTTTCTTGGCGGCAAGTAAAGCTGCAGGCAAAAAAGGTGGTGCATTGGACAAAAACACCTTTTTGGGGGGGCAAGTTTATTTCAGGCTGAATAGTATGAAATATGACATTGAACCTTGGTTGAAGGAGATGAAAGCGGATGCGGAATGCGGGCCGGCATTAAAAAATATTGCGCAACAACTTTTAGTCCGAATTGAAACCCGGAGAAGGACTAACCCCATTTTTTTGGAAGATGTTTCTAAAGGTGACCAAAGGGGTACAGCTCAATATTCTTACCAACATGGTTTGGCAGTTAGGGTTTTAGCGTTGCCGGTGGGGACGGCATTTTGCCGGCTGTATCTGGATGACCCGCGTACTGGTATACGCTATTTACAGGAAGATTGGGAGCCTGCTTTTATTTATAAGGATGCGGCTGCGGCAGAGGCGGCTGCAACTGCTGCTGAGTGGGTAGGGCCAGATCGCGACACTATGAAAATGGTTCAAGGTAGCACAATTGAAATTGGTTTCAATTCGTTTACGATTTATTTAGACAGCAGAAATAGTGCAGTACCGGCAACCTTGAATCTTTATAACAATCTGGGCCAAAAGATAAGAAGCTTACATTTTACGGTCAGAAACCCTGGGATTGAACCTGGTATATAAGTGGGTCCAAACCAATAATTTGGAGCTGAACGGGATTGAACCGTCGACCTCTTGAATGCCATTCAAGCGCTCTCCCAGCTGAGCTACAGCCCCATTGATATTAAATTTTCAATAAACTTTCTGCTTTTTTGTCTTTTGATATAATATTCTCTTTTTCTTGCTTCAGCTGGACCGTTAAATTCTTCTTTATAAACCAATTTAAATGGAGCTAAGTATTTATTTCCTTTGGTTTGTCCATTATTGTGCTGTTGGATTCTTTTCTCCAGGTTGTTGGTTGCCCCGATATAATACCTGCCATTTTTTAGGCTTTCAAGAATATAAACATATGCCTTGTTCATCCCGGAACCCTCGACCTCCCCGATTCCATCGGGGCGCTCTCCCAGCTGAGCTACAGCCCCAAATTATTCGTGGTATATTATACCAGATTGTCCCCACAGGTCTTCAAGTTTGTAATAGTCCCTCTCGTGCTGAAGCATAACATGTACTAAAACTGGTCCCAAATCCAAAATAATCCAGCCCGATCGGGCGCTGCCCTCCAGCAAAATTTTTTGGTGCCGCAAAGCAGCCAATTGATCGGCAATATGATCGGCGATGGCTTTGATTTGGGGTGTGGATTCACCCGTACAAATTATAAAATATGAAGCCACGGAAGATTTTTGGGTGATATCCAGGACTTTGATATCTTTGGCCAGTTTATCGCCGGCGGCTTCGATAATGCTGGAGATTAGTTTTTTATCCGTGCACCAGGTTTTTTTGTGTGGGGACGAAGTTAAGATTGTTTTTCTGGCAGTGGTTCTGGCCACGTACGGTTGCCTCCGGTTAACGGTATTTTCTGCATCAGGAATTGTTCAGAGATTTTGCCAACTTCCTCGGCATTTGGTTTATAGTAATAAATGCCGTTAATGATTTCATCCTGGCCGGGGATGGAAGTCATTTGGACTTGGCTGCATTCGTAGGCGCCGCGGATGGCGAGAGCCGTCCCCAGCATTTGGCGGCTGCTTAAATTAGAGTCGAGCATGGATAATAATTGCAAAAATAGGCGGGGGGATTTTAATAGGTTGTTGCGGTTCATGAGTTCCGTCGCAATGGCGGATAAAAATTGCTGCTGCCGCCGCATCCGGCCAAAGTCCCCCTCGCCGTCATGGCGGAAGCGCACGTAGGCCACCGCATTTTTACCGTTCAGGCGCTGTGTCCCGGGCCACAAATCAATGTACAATCCGCCGGCATAGTCAATATAATACATGCGCTTATCTACGTTGACGGTGATTCCCCCCAGGTTGTCAACGATATTGGCCAAACCGCGAATATTGACCGTGACATAATTTTGGATATCAATTCCCAGAAAATTTTCTACGGTTTGTTTGGTCAGCTTAACCCCGCCAAAGGCAAAAGCGTGATTAATTTTGTCCAATCCCCGGCCGGGGATTACCACCAGCGTGTCGCGCGGGATGGATACCACGTAGGCCTTGCGCTCGGTTGGGTTGAGATGAACCACCATGATGGTGTCGGAACGATGGATCGCGTCGGCCTCATCAATCCCCAACACCAGCAGGTTGGATTCGCCCACAAACGCGTCGGTGGGACTGAGCGCCAGGATGGCTTCGAGCAGGGCAAAGCGGGATACGACGGGTATCAAAAACCCGATCAAAGATGAAAGTGCTACCACCAGCAGGAAAAAAAATACGAAGAAAAAATTTCTCCAGCGAAAGCGTTTTTGCTGATTTAGATTATTGTCTGGGTTTGCCATGGTTAGCTCATTTTACTATAAAACCGATTGGTTTCAATTGTCCTTTGGTCAACCGGCAGTTTATTTTCTTGTAAATATTTGAGAGTGTGCTGGGTTGACCGGGCAATGGCCTGATCCAGGCTTTGTTGGGCAAGCTTTTGAATCCCGTCGATCCCCGGATGGTCCCGCCCGGCCTCCGCGTGGTCTGCCACGTAGATAATTTTTTCCAGTAATCCCATGTTAGGCCGCCCGACGGTATGGTATTCGATTGCGTCCAAAATTTCAGGGTCGGTAACGCCAAATTCATGCTCGGCAAAATAGCGGCTTAAGCGCGCGTGTAAAAGTTTGGGTTCGGCCGCTTCCAAGGCAGAAATATTAAAATTCAACTTTTTAGCGTGTTCCAACATGCCGCGGCGGTCAAGGAACCGGGAAACATCGTGGAGCAGGGCTGCGGACTGTGCTTTGGCGGCATCGGCGTGATAAATTTTGCAAAGTTTTTGCGCCAGGGCCTCCACCCGCAGGGAGTGTTCATATCTTTCGCGATCCAGTTTGTTTTTTAAGATTGCTTTGGTTTTTTCAAAATCCATTTTTTCAGGCGGCTTATTTAAAGCCCTTCTATGTAACGGCTGGCGCTTTGGGCGGCGATTGCCCCGTCGGCGGCGGCAGTTACGATTTGCCGCAAGTGTTTGTCGCGGCAATCCCCGGCCGCAAATAACCCCGGGACGCTGGTGGTAAGGTCTGCATCGGTTTTGATGTAGTCCAGCTTGTTTAGTTTAACCAGGTTTTTTACCGGAGCGGTGTTAGGGGTTGAGCCAATATAAACAAAAATTCCGTCGCATTTTATTTTCCGGGATTTTTTGGTGTGGGTATCTTCCAGGGTGATTTCTTCCACTTTATTTTGCCCGGAGATTTCTTTGATGATTGCGTTCCACACAAAAAATATTTTTGAATTGGCCTGCGCGCGCCACTGCAAGGTCTGGTCGGCGCGCAACTTATCGCGGCGGTGGACAATTTGCACGGTGTTGGCAAAACGGGTCAGGTAAAGCGCTTCCTCCAGCGCGGCATTCCCTCCGCCTGCCACCACCACGTTTTTGTCTTTGTAAAAAGGGCCGTCGCAGACCGCGCAGTAGGAAACCCCCCGCCCGCGAAAATGGTCTTCCCCGTTTACCCCCAGTTTCCTGGATTCGGTGCCGGTGGCAATGATCACTGCCCGCGACTTGATTTGCCGCCCGTCAATTGCGGTGGTGAAATTACCGTGGTTGGGCTGGATGGATTGGGCCTGGCCCCAGGTTACTTCCACCCCGGCCTTGCGGGCGTGGTCTTCCAATCGCTGCGCTAATTCTTGTCCCGAGATGCCGTCGGCAAAGCCGGGATAATTTTCAATCATGAAAGAAGACGATGCCAAGCCGCCCAGCAGGGCTTTTTCCACCAGTAAAACCTTTAATCCGGCGCGGGCGCCGTAAATTCCCGCGGACAGCCCGGCGGGCCCACCGCCAATGATCAATAAATCAATTTGCTGATTTTTGGAGACAATGACGGCTTCCAGTTCGGGAAAGGTTTTAATTTGTTCTTTGGTGGTGGTCATTTTTTTATCTCCCTTTCGTCAATTACAATTTTGGTCTTTCCCAGTACGTTGATCTTGCCGCTTTTTAAATCAATGGCGATTTTTTCGCCGCGCAAAAGGTTGCGGTCGCGTTGTGCCGTAGCGGATCCCTCCAGGATAATGGTTTCATCCGCCGGGTTGTAGGATGCTTTTTGGCAGGCGGCGCGGATGTCTTTGAACGATAATTTTACCGCACCCGTTAAAACAATTAATTGGTTTTCCGGCAGGTAGGCGGCCCGTTGTGAGCGGATTTCCATTTCTTTTTGCAAGAGCACGACGTCATTAACGGCGGAGATTTCGTTTTTAGCGGAGTTAATTAAAAATTCACGGGCGGTGGTGGTGGTGATTTTTGGGACCGGCGAGTGCGGCGTTTTTTGGATATATAAAGCGGTCGGATTGCCGGTTAAGGAAAGGGGATCAAACCCGACGTCGCTGTTAAGGTTTTGGGCAAAAACGGTAAACGCTCCCTGGTTAAACAGAACTCCGTCGCGGGTGTCAAGTTTTTGGGTTGAAAGCTGCCATTTTAGGTGATTAGCCAAAAACCAGTACCCGCGTACTTTCCCTGAAAATTGGCTGGCCAGGCGAAAAAGTTTTGCCGGGTCGCTTTGCGGATCAATCTGCTGCATCAGTTCGTTGAAGTATTTTTCGGTACGGGTGTCATAACCAAAAGGATGGTCAATAGAAATTTCCTTTTGGCTTAAGTTCCATTGTACTTTGGGGGCAATAAAAAAGAGCACCGGCGAGTTGTTTTTATAAAAGCGGCCCTTAACGGTATTTAGTTCGGCGCCGCCCCGGTCCTGGTTCAAAACTGCGGTCTTTGCATCCAGCTCCCAAAATTTTGTCCCGCCAAATGATTCAGAAAAAGTCACGTCCTTTAAAGAAAGGTCGGCGCGGTCTTTTTGCTGCTCAAGCGTTTTTTGGATTTTACTCTCGATGCTTTCTTTTGGAGTAAAAATTGCCCAACCAAATAAACCAACGGCCAAAAATACAATGATCCAGACCCAATTTTTTTGGATAACGGCCATTTAGAACCCCAGGGCTTTGAGCCGTACGGCTTCGGAAGCTTCCCAAAAGCCGGCCCATGAGTCATTTTTTTTGTAGTAGGCGGCGGCCAGCAAAAGATGGAGTGCCGCTACGTTACTGTCAATTGATAGCCCTTTTTTGATTGATTGAATCGCGGGATCAACTTCGTTGTTTTCTCCCTGAATTAGTCCAATGTACCCGTAACTGAGAGGATCGTTGGGGACAATCTTTAATATATTTTGAAATTCCTGGATGGCTTCCAGTTTTTTACCGTTAAAATACAGGGCAAAAGCCAGCCGGTAGCGCAGTTTCCAGTCATTGGGGCATTGTGCTACTTTGTTTTGAAAGATGGCTAATCCTTGCGGTGCAAATTTTGGATCCAGCTTGTTGACTTCTTTTAATTCTTCCCATCCGTCGGCGATGCGGTTGGAATAGGCATAAGTGATGGCCAGGTCAAAATGCGCCATGGGGCTGTCCGGGTTTGCGTCCAGCGCTTCTTCCTTGTCGATTATTTCCTGCTTTAATTCAGGAGTGATGGTCCAGGCATGGGCTGGTGTGCAGAAGCTAAAAAACAATGAAGCAATTACAACGATAATTGTTATGCTCGGACATAGCCCCGCTCCGCTCGGGCCCGAAACTCGCCTTTTTGTCCTGCGCAATACATTAACCATGGTTTTCCTTTCCTTGTTTTCTTATCTTGTCTATCAGCCCGGTCGTGGATTTCCCCTTAATAAACGGGATAATCACAACCTTACCGCCGAATTTTTTTACTACCTTGGCTTCCGGTAAATTCCCTGCCTTATAATCGCCGCCCTTTACGTGCAAATCGGGCTGTAATAATTCAAGTAGGGGGATGGGAGTGGCTTCATTAAAAATAGTGACGTAATCCACGCACTCCAGCGCGGCTAAAATTTCGGCGCGCTCAAGCTCGGGGGTATATGGGCGGCCGTTGCCCTTGATTTTTTTTACAGAAAAATCGGAATTGAGCCCCACTACTAAAATGTCTCCCTGGCTTTTGGCGGCTTTTAGGTATCGGACGTGGCCCTGGTGCAAAATATCAAAACAGCCGTTGGTGAAAACCACTTTTTTCCCCGCGTTTTTAAGCTTATCAACAATATTTTTTAATTCCCGGCGGTTGCGAATTTTTTGGCTGATGTGGCCTTTATCTTCCAGCCGTTCCAGTAATTCTTCCGCTAAAACCGGCGCCGTGCCCACTTTAGAAACGGCGACCGATGCGGCAAAATTGGCGAGCAATACCGCGTCCACAATTTCGGCCTGCGCGGATAACCCTAAGGTTAACGTTGCAATTACGGTGTCGCCTGCGCCGGTAATGTCGTAGACTTCTTTGGGGGCAGCAGGGATGTGATGCGGTTTTTCACCTGCCGTAAATAGCGACATGCCGTATGCGCCGCGCGTGATTAATATGTATTGAGTTTGGCAGTTTTTAAGCAAACGGCTGCCCATCCGGAGGATGGAGGGCGCATCGTTTTTAAAAATTTTCGTGGCTTCCTGCGCTTCTTTTAAATTTGGCGTGATGATGGTGGCCAGGTGGTATTTTTGATAATCGGTGCCTTTGGGGTCAACCGCAATTGGTTTTTGATGCTGCCGGGCCAGTTTAATGAGCGCTTTGGACAATTCTGCGGTTACCATCCCTTTGCCGTAGTCGGAAATGACTACGGCGTCGCATTGCAAGACCAGCTTTTTTAATGCGGCCCAAACCCGGCCCTGCAGTGTTTTGTCAATGGCGGCCTTGCTTTCACGGTCAACCCGGACCAAATGCTGGGAGTGGGCGATGATCCGCGATTTTAAGATGGTGGGGCGGGACGGCTCAACGAAGATGTGTTGGGTGCTAATGCCCTGATTTTTCAGGGCGTTGAGCAGCTTGGCGCCGGAGCTATCGGTTCCAAGGGTGCTGACCAAAAGCGGAACCCCGCCTAATGTTTTTATGTTTGCCGCCACGTTGCCGCAACCACC
>JBAZQH010000017.1:0-23591 GCA_041645285.1 Candidatus Margulisiibacteriota bacterium
ACGCCGAATTTCGCTGTGAAATGAGCGGGCACGCGCTGAATTTCGAAATCGGGAAAAAGCTGCTGACGAACAAAGCACCCGGATGATTCATTTGAGCTCTTTTTGTTTTGGCTCTCCGCGTGCAAATGCTATAATATATGTAATATATCTGCCGCGCCGCGCCGCAGAAACCAAGCAAAGGAGTTTTTCATGCCCGAACAAGTGTTAAGCATCAAAGAAATCATGAAGATTATCCCTCACCGCTACCCCTTTCTGCTGGTCGATAAAGTTACTATTACCGAAGAAGCCAAACAGGCGGTTGGCATCAAAAACGTAACCATGAACGAGCCCTTTTTTCAGGGACATTTTCCCGGCAACCCGATTATGCCCGGCGTACTGATCATTGAACATATGGCACAGGTGGGCGCGGTGATGGCGCTTTCTCTGCCGCAGATGGCCGGCAAGTACGTGCTTTTTGCGGGAATAGATGATATTCGCTTCCGCCGACCGGTGCTTCCTGGAGACCAAATTACAACGCATATCGAAGTCCTTTGGGTTAAAGGCATGATCGGCAAAATGAAAGCCACCGCCTCCGTGGACGGGCAAGAAGCGGTGTCCGGAGAGTTGATGTTTTCGTTTGCCGATAAAGCGGCTCGCCCGGATGGGGCGCGCGTTCACGAAACCGCCGTCGTCCACCCTTCGGCCCGGTTGGCAAAAAATGTAGTCGTGGGCCCCTACTGCGTCATTGGCCCCGAGGTTGAAATTGGCGAAGGGACGGAGCTGGCTCCCAGCGTTGTCATTAACCGCTGGACTAAAATCGGCAAAAACAACAAAATCTTCCAGAGTGTTTCGATTGCCGCCGCACCGCAGGATTTTCGCTACAAAGGCGAAAAGGGCTGGGTGGTTATTGGGGACAACAACCTGATCCGCGAGTTTGTTACCATCCATCTTCCCACCAAAGAGGGCGGCGAAACATGCATTGGCAGTAACAATTTTATCATGGTGCACGCCCATGTCCCCCACGACTGCACCATCGGCAACAATTGCATAATCGGCGGCTACGTGGGAATTGGCGGACACACGGTTTTTGAGGATTTTTGCGTAATTGGCGGCATGGCCGGCATTCATCAGTTTTGCCGGATCGGGCGCAACGCCATGGTGGGCGCACATTCAAAAGTAGTGCAGGACGTTCCTCCCTACATGATCGTTGACGGCAACCCCGCGCAAATCCGCGCCGTAAACATCATCAGCTTACAGCGCAACAATTTTTCAATTGAGGCGCAGGCCGAAATCAAAAAGGCATTTAAACTGCTTTATGGCACTAAGACCAAGTTTGAAGACGCGGTAGAAGAAATAAAGAAAAAAGTGCGCCGCCTGCCGGAGATTGACCGTTTAATAAAATTTCTGGAAGACGGTTCGCGGCGCGGCATCAGCAAAAAAACCGACCTGGTGGCGGCCGAAGATTTAATTTTCCCGGACATTCCGGAAATCGGGATTTAGCGGGCATTTTATGCCGCAAAAAAAATTACTCATTTCCACGCTTGAGCCCTCCGGCGACCTGCACGCGGCGTATCTCATCCGCGAAATCAAACGCATCTCTCCGGATATAAAAATTTTGGGCATCGGCGGAGAAAAAATGCGTGCCGCGGGAGCAGAAATTATTTTCGATGCATCCAACCTGGGCGTGGTGGGAATTTTTGAGGCCCTGCCCCTTTTGCCCGCCCTATTGCGCACCCGCCGCATTGCCAAAAAATTTCTTGACCAAGAAAAACCCGACGCCCTGCTTTGTGTTGATTCGCAAGGGTTTAATTTGCCGCTGGCGGCGGAGGCCCGACGGCGCGGCATAAAAACCATATATTATATTGCGCCGCAGGAGTGGCTGTGGGGCACCGCCAAGGGCATGAAAAAAGTTGCGGCAACCATTGATTTGATAATTTCAATTTTTGAGAAAGAACATGAAAAATATCAGGCGGCGGGCGCCCATTCGGTTTATTTTGGCCACCCTCTGTTAGATATCGTAAAAACAACTATGTCGCGCGACGAGGCACGGAAAGAATTTCTAGGCACTACCGAAGGCCCCGTAATTTGTCTTTGCCCGGGCAGTCGCACGCACGAAATTAAAACTTTTTTGCCAATTTTGCTGGAGGCCGGCCGGATCATAAAAGAAAAAACTTCCGGCGCGCCGGAAAATGGCGCGCATTCTCCCGGCGCCACGGTTAAGTTTATTGTTCCCGCCGCCACCACTAAAATGGCGCCGCGCTTCTCTGAATATTTCCCTAGCGACTTCCGCCCCACCATTGTCGTCGGCAAAACCTACGATGCGCTGGCTTGCGCCGACCTAGCAATCTGTACGTCTGGCACAATAAATCTTGAGGCGTCGCTATTAGGTACGTCTAACATCATGACCTATAAGCTTTCTACTCTAACCTTTTGGATCGGCAAATATATTTTTAAAATCATGCAAAAATTGCCCTATTTAAGCATGCCAAATTTATTATTAAATGCGCCGGTCATTCCAGAGTTAATTATGCGCGACGCCAATCCTCAAAAAATTGCGGAGGAGGCGCTGGCGATATTAAGCGACAGGCCGAGGCAGGAAAAAATGAAAAGCGCGTTTGTTGAACTGCGCAAACGGCTGGGCTCTCCCGGCGTTTTAGAAAAAGCGGCAAAGGAAGTTTTGCGTCAATTAAATATTCCTAAAAACTAACCAAGCTTTTGAAAAAAAGTTTTCTTCATCGCAACTCCAACGCCTTCCCCATTATCTACACATTCGAAGGCAATTACCCGTTGCCACGTTGTTTTGAAAGTTTCATCATCCCTTAACAGATCAAAGCCGGTTAAAGAGAAGCTTCCCGGAGCCTCGTTAGGCGCGGCAAGTTCCCATACCCTAGCATTACTTTCGAAATCTCGTTCAAACGGTCCGTTGAACCAAAGAAGATTAGGATGAAAAATATTCGGGCTGGGTAACGTATCCCCCAAAACCAAACACTCTACCCTTTTGGCGTTGACAAACGCTCTAACCTCCGCCTGGAATTTATATTCATCCTCGGCCAGCTCTCGATCAAAAAATTCAGCTTGGTCGGCTACGGCCATAAAACGATCGCTGTATCCGGTAATTATCACTGGCCGAGAAATCTCCTCTTGCCAAAAAGGGCTAAACGCGTCTCCCGCTAAAACCTGACCAGCCGTAAGGTGAATAGGATTTTCTCTAAGCCCAGGAAGAATGCCTTCGTGCGGCACCCCGATCTTTCCGGTGCTTACAATCGCACAGTGGGTTGCGCCCCCTGTCCCTCGGCGCCAAGCAGTCCTCAATATGTCGCGAACCGCTCCGGGCCTAATCGCTACATCGCTCATTTTGTCTCCCTAAAGCTTCTTGATTTTTTGTCATTCTGCTTTCCCGGCCTATATGCTAGCGCCTCTTACAATACTTTATCGTTGAAGAATCAAAAAAAATTCACTTTTGCCGCAAGTTTTTTTGTGGCATAATCACTCCCATGCCCGTCCAATTTTTTTCACTCGCCAAACAAAATCAATCTTTGCGCGCCGAAATTGACCAGGCCGTTGCCGAAGTCATTGACAGCGGCAAGTTTATTCTTGGCCCCAATGTAGCCGAATTTGAAAAAGAAGCCGCGGCCTATTGCGGCGGAAAATTTGGCATTGGGGTAGCAAGCGGAACGGATGCCATTACGCTGGCACTCAAGGCCTGCGGCATTGGCCCGGGCAATGAGGTTATTACCGTTCCGTTTACTTTTGTTGCAACAATTGAATCAATAATTTACTTGGGCGGCAAGCCGGTTTTTGTTGATATAGAGCCAAAAACATTCTGTATAGATGCGACGCAAATTGAAGTCAAGCTCACGCCAAAAACCAAGGCCATATTGCCAGTCCATCTTTACGGCCACCTTGCCGATATGCAAACCATCCTTAACCTCGCCAAAAAACATAATCTCAAGGTCATCGAAGATGCCGCGCAGGGAATTGGCGCAACAATTGATTCCGGCCCGCAAAAATTTACCGCGCTTTCCTGCGGCGACGCCGGCGCCACCTCATTTTTCCCAACCAAAAATCTCGGCGCTTTTGGTGACGGCGGATTAGTTGTTACCAACAATGAAACCACTGCCGCCGCTGTTCGCACGCTTAGAAATCATGGCCAAGGCAAAACATATATATATGAAGACATCGGCTACAATAGCCGCCTCGATGAAATCCAAGCCGCAGTTTTACGCATCAAACTGCGAAAATTAGATGCCTGGCATGCCGCGCGCAATAATAATGCAACGCTTTATAACGAACTGCTTAAAAATGTTTCGGAAGTCCAACTCCCCACCCACCCCCAAAACGGCCGCCACGTTTATAACCAGTACACCATCCGCGCTCAAAAAAGGGACGGGCTGAAACAATTTTTGCAAAGCAAAGGCATTGGTGCGATGGTTTATTACCCGATTTCTCTGCACAAGCATTCCGCCTACGCATATTTGGGCTATCCCCCCGACGCATTCCCTGAATGCACCCGCGCCGAAAAAGAAGTTTTGTCCTTGCCGATCTACCCGGAACTGCTGCCGGAAGAAATTAAAGAAGTGGTCCTCGCAATAAAAGACTTTTATGCGCAAAGTTAAAATCGGCCTGATCGGCGCCGGAAAAATGGGCGCGTTCCATGCCTCCAAGCTGATCCTTGTTCCCGGCGCATCATTTAAAGGCATTTACGACATTGATTTTGAGCGCGCGAAACAAGTCGCCTCTCAATATCATCGCAAGGCCTTTGCTTCGCTGGATGACCTTTGCGCCGCTTGTGAAGCCGTGATCATTGCCTCCGCCACCGAAACACACCTGGCGCTTGGAAAAACCTGCCTGGAAAAAGGCCTGCATGTATTTATTGAAAAACCCCTGGCCCAAACGTCTGAAGAAGCGTTGTTGCTGGTTGAGCTTGCCGAAAAACAGCAGAAAGTTCTTGCGGTCGGGCATATCGAGCGGTTCAATCCTGCCTACGCTATGCTCAAAAAGCTAATCCAAAAGCAGATTATTTTGCATATTGACGCCAAAAGATATAGCCCCTTCCCCGACAGGATGTCGGCCTACGACGTGGTTTTTGACATGATGATCCACGATATTGACCTTGTGCTTGATTTGGCAAGCTCGGTTCCTGACAAAATTTCAGCTACAGGCAAAAAGACAAAGAATGATCAGCTCGACCAAGCCAGCGCAAAAATATTAATGCAAAACGGCATCCTGGCAACAATCGAAGGCAGCCGCCTGGAGGAAAACAAAGTACGCGAGCTTACGGTAGCCCTCGAGGAATTTACACTAACGGCCGACCTGCTAAACCGCAAGCTTTATAAAAAGCTTTTAGCCAACGCCCAATCCCCCACCCCCTTCCCCCAAAACGAAGAAATCCCGGTTGAGCCCGCCGACCAGATTTTATTGGAACACAAAGATTTTGTCCATGCAATCCGCTGCAACTGCCCCCCTAAAGTTACCGGAGAAGACGGCCTGCGCGCCATCCGTGTTGCTGAAGCCATTGAAGAAAGCGCTGCCCAATCATGATAACCATCCTATCTTTTATCGTTGTCTTTTCTTTGGTTGCTGTTACGCATGAGCTTGGGCATCTAATTTCAGCAAAACGCGCCGGCATAGAAGTTTATGAATTTGCGATTGGCTTTGGGCCACGAATTTTTGGCTTCATAAAGGGAAAAACTGCATATAATTTGAATCTTTTTCCTTTTGGCGGATACGTAAGAATTGCGGGGATAGATCCTGACCACGACGAACACGCCACGCCAGAATCCAACAAATATTATTCAAAGCCGACCTGGGAAAAATTTAAAACAATTATTTCCGGCCCTCTGATGAACATCGCGCTTGGCTTTATCATTATCTATTTCGTTTTAACTATTCTTGGCGTCCCGACCGGAATTACCAACTCCATCAAAAGCATTTCTCCCGGATCCGAAGCCGAAAAAATTGGACTAATGCCCGGTGACCAGCTTGTTGCCCTTAATGGCCATCCCACAAAAGACATGGAAGCCGCAATCAGAATAATTCACGCCAGCGGGGGAAAGCGGATAACGCTTGAAATCCAGCGCGGAGGAAAAAGCCTGAAACTAGCCGCGGCACCGCAATACAACGAAACACTGAAAGTTGCTTTGGTTGGCTTTTCGTTGGAACCCGTTTATAAAAAAATCAACCCCCTCGAAGCCCTCTGGTTGGCAGCAAAGGAAACCGTTGCCCTCATTGTTGCCATGGCGGCAATAATCGGCAAACTGATTATCGGCCAGGTCCCGCTTGACCAGCTGGCGGGCCCGGTAGGCATTGCCCAGATATCAGGCCAATACGCAAAATCCGGCATTTTAGCATTCGTGGGGTTTATTTCTTTCTTTAGCCTAAACGTTGCCGTAATTAACCTTTTACCCTTGCCCGCATTAGACGGCGGCCGACTGGTCTTCATTATAATTGAAGCCGTCCGCCGCAAACCAATACCAATCGATACCGAAAATAAAGTCCATTACTGGGGATTAATGTTCCTGCTGGCACTAATGGCTATCTTAACCATTAATGACCTTTGGAGAATTGTCGCGCATTAGCCAGCTGTGCCGCGATTAACGTGTTTTTCAGCAACATTGCAATTGTCATGGGCCCTACCCCGCCCGGGACCGGAGTAATAAAACCAGCCCTATCCTTAACCCCATCAAAGTCAACGTCACCAATCAAGCCCGCATCCGTACGATTAACCCCGACGTCAATCACCACTGCCCCTGGCTTAACCATCTCCAACGTAATCATCCTGGGCTTGCCAATCGCCGCAATCAAAATATCCGCCTGGCTGGCAACGCCGGCTAAATTGACGGTACGCGAATGGCAAATCGTCACGGTCGCATGCCGTTGCAACAGCAAAAGAGCCGCCGGTTTTCCTACAATATTGCTTCGCCCAACTACTACAACTTGCTTTCCTTTAATTTCAACCCCTGTGGATAAAACCAGCTCAATAATCGCGGCGGGCGTACACGGCAAAAACAAGGGCTCCTCCCCCTTTATCAGTTTTCCCATGTTCACATTATGTAATCCATCGACATCTTTTTCGGGCAAAATTACATTAATCACATTTTTTTCAGAAATGTGCCGGGGCAAAGGCAACTGGACCAAAATTCCGTGAACGGAATCGTCACCATTTAAACTCTCGATGGCCGAGATGACTTCTTTTTCCTCTGAATCCTCAGGTAAAACCATCACCACAGATCGCATGCCTGTTTCTTCGCAGGCCTTTTTCTTCATGCGCACATAAACCTGCGACGCCGGATTATCTCCCACCAAAATGACCGCCAGCTTAGGGATCCTCCCGCTTGTAGAAACAAACTCCTCGGCCTTGATCGCCAGTTTCTTGCGTAATCCCTCCGCCATTTCTTTTCCGTCAATAATTTTGCTCATAATTTATCCACATCCTTATCCACAAGCAAATGCCGCGCTACTTTCCGACGCAAAATTGACTAAAAATTTTATCCAAAACTTCTTCCGTTACTACCTGCCCAGTAATCTCGCCCAAGGCAACAACGGCGTCTTTAATGCCGATCGAAATGATATCCATTGGCTGTTTTTCACGAGAAGCAACCAGCGCTTCCCGCAGTGCCTTTTCCGCCCGCAAAAGACATTGCTGGTGCCGAGAATTTATCAATATCTGTCCGATGTCACTTTTATTGCTTCCAATCAGTGCGCCAAAAATTGCCCGCTCCAACCCCCGCAGTCCCTTCCCAAAAAGCGCCGATACCCTTACCTGCCTAGCACCGCTATTTATGCCAAGCTTATTGCCTGCCCGAAACCGCAGCGGCAAATCGCATTTATTGATTACCAGAATAATATTCTGTCCGTGGCAAAGAGAACACAGCTTTAAGTCGCCCCTGGCGCTGGCGCGCGATCCATCCACTACCAACAAAATTAAATCTGCCTCCCGAACCTTTCTTTGGGCACAAGCCACTCCCATTGCTTCTGCCTGCCCCTGCGGCGGCCTTAACCCAGCCGTATCAATAATGCGCACTGGCATGCCGCGAATATTAAGCTCCTCCTCAAGCGCGTCCCTGGTTGTTCCCGGCTCACCGGTTACAATTGCTCTTTCCTCGCGCAATAAAGCATTATACAAGCTCGACTTTCCGACATTTGGTCTGCCAACAATCGCGACCCTAGCGCCCTCCCTGACAATCCGGCCTTCCTCTGCTGTTGCCAGAAGACGCCTGATTGAGGCCTGCGCGGCCGCTATTCTGCCGCAAACCATCCGATGCGATTGTTCCCTTACATCGTCCGGAAAATCGAGCCCTGCTTCAATTTCAGCCAAAAACAATAACAGCTTTTCCCTTATCAAATTTACTGCCTTGGATAGAGTTCCCTCAAGCTGACCGACTGCCCGCCTTGCCCCCAAAGAGGTTCTGGCATTAACCACATCCAGCACCGCTTCAGCCTGCGACAAATCAAGCCGCCCATTAAGAAACGCGCGCCGGGTAAACTCTCCCGGCACGGCCAGCCGAGCCCCATTCGTAATAAGCAGACGCAGGACCTCCTGCAAGATTGGGATGCTTCCATGCAATCCAATCTCAACCACATCTTCTCCGGTATATGAGCTGGGCCCCTTCATATAAGTAGCCAAACAATTATCGATTGGGGTATTACCGCCAGAAGAAAATACTTGGCCAAAAACAACCCGGTGAGAACGAAACCTTTGAGGAGAAACCCTTTTGCCAGCTTTGCGAAAAATTCGTCGTAATATCCTTAAGCTATCCGAGCCAGAAACCCTTATTGTGCCAATTCCCCCTACCCCTAACGGCGTAGCAATCGCCGCAATCGTTTCCTCACCAAGGATCCTATGCTTCACCATCATCACGATCGCCGCCTTCAGGTCCTGGTACATTTACCGGCGCAACATTTGCAGCTAAATTAATCACAACCCGTCGATTAGGCCTTTCGCCAACGCTAAAAGAAGTCAACTTCGGATTTTCTTTTACAATCAGGTGCACAATTCTACGGTCAGCCGGCGACATTGGCGGAAGCATTTTTTCTACACCAAGTCGCTCGACGTCTCGGATCGTTTCCTCTACCAAGCGCCCAATAGCATGCCGCCTTCTTTCCCTATACCCCTCCGCGTCAATGACCACCGCCACCCGTTCTTTTGCCGCGCGGCTTGCCATGGTTGTTACCAAAACCTGCAGGGCCTCAAGCATTGCCCCATCTTTGCCAATAATTCTTCCCGCGTTTTCCCCCTTAATATCCAAGATATAGCGATCTTCCTCTTTGCCCGCTACCTTAGCAATGGCGGTCAGCCCCATTTTATCAAGAATGTCCTGCAAAAAAGAACACGCCGTGTCTTCTGGCGAAAGCTTCTCGACAACCTCCACCTCGGCATCCTCCCCGCCAAATACGCCCAGGACCCCACCCTTTCCTTCATTAATAACGCGCACAACCACTTGATCGCTGGCCAACCCTAGCACTTCTGTCGCCGCCCTTACCGCCGCCTCTACGTTTTTCCCTTTCATTCTTATCGTTTTCATATTATTTCCCTCCTAAAGAACTTTGTCATTGTTTCACGTGAAACAATCTGCCAACTGTTTCACGTGAAACATGCGCCATCCTTTTGCTTACCAACAAATTATACTCTTACTCGAACAATATATACTTGCTGCGCAATCGCAACCGCACTAGATACAACCCAATATAACTGGACGCCCGACGGGAAGCTGAAACTGATAAATGCAACCAAAAATGGCATAAACATGCTCATCATTTGTGTTTGGCTGGTCTGCGCAGTTGGCATGGTTGATTGTGAAAAATAGGTTGTTATGCCAATCAAAACTACCATAATAATGGTTGGGTCTGGCAAGGACAGGCTTGGCATCCACAAAAAACCTGCATTTACGCCCGACGCCGCAATTAAATTACGAAATTCTGCGCTCTGCAAGGCGAAAAATAATGCCAAAAAGAAAGGTATCTTCAATAATAAGGGCAGACATCCACCAAAGGGATTGACTTTTTCCGTTTTATACAATTCCATCATCTTGCGCTGAAGCTCGTCCGGCTTGTCTTTGTGTTTTTCTTGTATTTCCTTCAGTTTTGGCTGAACACGCTGAAGCGCTGACATCTGAACAATGGACTGAAGCGTAAGTGGATACAAGGCCAAGTTGATTGCTACCGTAAGCAAAACAATCGCCCAGCCATAATTTCCCGCCGTAAAAACCGCAAAAAATTGCAAAACCTGCAACATTATATCAGACAAAAATGCAATAGGATTCATATTATACTTTCTGATGTTTCACGTGAAACAGCTTTTCCGGAACTGGATCATAACCACCGGGAAAAAACGGATTACATCTCAAAATTCGCATAATACCAAGAAAAACTCCAACAATAATGCCATGCATGCTAATTGCTTGTTCTAGATAGGCCGAACATGTCGGCTCAAACCTACAATGCCGAACCGTTTTATCAAATTTCAGCCCCCGATAAATTCGAACAAAAAAAATCACTATTTTTCGCATAAAACCAACAAATTTAAGCCATTTCAAAAATTTTTTTCAATGACATAAAAATACTATCAAAACTTGCATTTTTTGCCGTCAGATTGGGAAAAATAACAACATCAATGGCAAAATAATCAATATTTAGCTTTCTTATGGCTCCAATAATTCGCCTGCGTATCCGATTACGAATAACTGCCGTGGCAATGCGCCCTGGGACTACCACCGCAACGCGCATTAAGCCCAACCCGTTAAAAATATATTTAACCTTAAAATGCCGGTTGGAAACAGTTCTCCCTTGGGCATAAACTTTTTTGAAGTCACGATCACGAGTCAAGCTCATCATAGCGCGAGGCGGCTTCTTCCTTTGGCCGCTCTACGGGCCAAAACCCTGCGGCCATGCTTTGTTGCCTTTTTAGCTAGAAACCCTAACCGCCGTTTTCTTCTCTTATTATGCGGATTAAATGTTCTTTTCACTGAAATTCCTCTCCGTTCATTTCGTTGTTGTTTTATTATACAATGAGAGAAAGAAAATAGTCAAATTAAAAACGCGCGTGGATTTCCCTAAAATAATTTCAAGCAATGGCGCAGGTTTTGACGCTCGACAATATACCTCATTCCGCTCACTCGCTTCACCTGTTTTATTTTTTTTGTTTTGCGCTCCCGCTTTTCATCTTTGAGAAAACCTCGCTACGCCAAAAGAGAGGATCCCGCATCAACCCTATATCAACACTCTTATCAACAGATTTATTGATAATTGTGGACAATTCTGTTGACAACTCGATTATTAAGCCATTATAATGTGGAAAACAAAGGATTACTGGGGATAAACTATGCCAGATGATATTGACATTAGCTCACTTTGGGGACAAGTTTTGACGCGGATGGAAAAAAGCTTAACTAAGCCGCTTTTTGTAACTTTGTCTTCTGCCGCAAAGCCCTTATCTGTATCTCAAGGAAACTTTGTGGTTGCGGTTGAAAGCGACGTTGTAAAGCAGTGGCTTTCGACTCATTGCAAAGAAATTTTAGAAACTGAAATCAAGGCGATGAACGAATCGGTAGAGCGGGTGGAATTTGTAATCGGCTCAAGAAATATCTTTGAAACTCCGCCGCTCGAGATTTCGTCCATGCCGTCTGCGCCGCTAGCCGCGCGCAGCACTTTACCCAAATCTCCAGAAAAACAGGGGGTGGCGGCGGGATCGCTATTTTTAAACCCGCGCTACACTTTTGCAAATTTTGTCATCGGCCACGGCAACCGGTTTGCACATGCCGCGGCACAAGCTGTAGCTGAGGCCCCGGCCACGGCCTACAATCCATTATTCCTGTATGGTGGGGTAGGGTTGGGTAAAACCCACTTGATGCAGGCAATCGGCAATTTTGTCATTAATTCCAAACCCGAAACCAAGGTCCTCTACATTACTACCGAAATGTTCACCAATGAATTGATTAATGCCATTCGCTATGACAAAACCCTTCTGTTTCGGAATAAATACCGCACGGTAGATATTCTTTTAATTGACGACATCCAGTTCCTGGCCGGCAAAGAAGCTACCCAGGAAGAATTTTTTCATACCTTCAACGCGCTCCACGAAGCCAACAAACAGGTCGTAATTTCGTCTGACCGGCCGCCCAAAGATATTCCCACACTTGAAGACCGCCTGCGCTCCCGCTTTGAATGGGGATTGATTGCCGACATCCAGCCGCCGGATTTTGAAACCCGGATTGCCATATTAAGGAAAAAAGTAGAGCAGGGGGAGCTAAACATCCCGGATGAGATCGTCACCTATATTGCATCAAAAATCGCCTCGAATATACGTGAATTGGAAGGCGCTTTGATTCGCGTGGTCGCGCGGTCCGCCCTGGATAAAAGGGAAATTTCAAAAGAATTGGTGGACGAAGCGCTGGGTTTTTCCGGACAAAGCCAGGCCGCCAGGGGAATTTCCATCAGCATAATTAAAAAAGCGGTGGCGGAACATTTTGGCGTTGCACTGGAAGAACTGGATGCGCGATTACGCACCAAAGAAGTAGCGCTGGCCCGCCAGATAGCAATGTATTTAGCCCGGGACCTGGTGAAGTCTTCTTTGCCTAAAATCGGGGAGGCCTTTGGGGGAAGGGACCATACCACAGTTTTACACGCCTGCGAAAAAATTAAAAATGAAAGCAAAAACGACCCGGCAATTGAAAATTCATTAAAAACCATTAAGTTATCATTAAAGAAATATGCCTAAAAACCAGAAAAAGTTATCCAATATCCTGTTCACAGGTTATCCGCAACTATCCATAAAGATGTTAATAAGTAATGCCCGCCCGGCCCAAAAACATAAACTATCCAAATTTCGGCAAAAAAGTGTATAATTACTTTTAATAACTTGTTGGTATTTATATTAATTTTTTTGCATGATTGCACAATAAAATTTAATTACCAACATATTCACATCCCTATACTACTAATACTATGTATTTTTATATAATATAGTAATATTAGCAGTAATGAGTGGGGTGGGGATATTAAGGTATATTTCTTGCGGCATAGAAAAATAGTTGCAGTAAACTAAAACAACAGGAGGGTCCCATGGAAGTTGCCATCACAAAAGAAAAGTTGGTTTCCGGCGTGCAAACCGCCGAGCGGATTGTTTCCACAAAAAGTACTTTGCCAATCATTGGAAATTTACTATTTGAAGCGGCCAAGGACCACTTAAAAATTTCTGCCAATAACCTAGAAATGGGGCTGGAGATAAAAGTTGAAGCAAAAGTTTTAAAAGAGGGGAGCGTTTTGATCCCCGCCAAGACCCTCAGTGGAATTGTGGCAAAACTGCCGGACACAAAAATTAATTTAAACGTGAACGACCGCGGGCTGGTAAAAATTTCGTATCAAGAATCGCACCTGAGCATCCACGGCTTGCCGGCGGAAGAATTTCCGTCGCTGGCTAAAGTTAAGGAAGATATTTCTTTTAGGGTTGATGCGCCTTTGTTTGCGCGGATGATAGAGGAGACAATTTTTGCGGTGTCGGCTAATGAGGACAAACTGGTGTTGACGGGGATTTTATTGGAGGTAGGGAAATCGAAGGCGGCGGGAGATAATAGTAATTTAAGATTAGTCGCAACCGACGGGTACCGCCTGGCAAAAAAGAGCGAAAAAATTGAAGGGATTGCGGGAGGGGAAAAATCGGTGATTGTCCCGGCGCGCGTGCTGAGTGAATTAAGCAAGGTAATTTCCGAAACGTCGGGCACGGTTAATGTGGTAGTTTCAGCCGAGCAAATTTCGTTTAAATTTGGCGATGTATATATGGTGTCCCGTTTGATCCAGGGCCAGTTTCCAGATTATAAACAAGTGATCCCGCGAAAAAGCGAGACCCAAATCACCGTAGCGACAGATTTATTATTGGACGCCGCACAGCGGGCCGCGGTGATTGCTTCCAGCAGTGCAAATATTATCCGCATGGAAACAAAAGGCGAAAAACTGCACCTGATTGCCAACACGCCGGAAGTGGGGCAGGTGGATGAGGTTTTGCCGGCCGAGATTAAGGGAGACAGCGCACAGGTTGCCTTTAATGTCCGCCTTTTAATTGATGCACTCAAGGTTATCGGGACGGAAAAAATCGTTTTGGAACTATCGGGCCCGCTCAGCCCCGGGTTGGTACGGCCGGCGGCGCCGGGCGCAAATTACATCTACGTGGTTATGCCCATCCGCACCCAGGAAGCGGTTGCCTAACTTGGACAGCTTAAAGGAAATACTCCGCACGCAAGGCGACGAAAGCCCCCTGCTAAACAATGCCCATGACCAGTTAGCGATTTTTCGTTTGTGGCGGGAGGTGGCGGGGAAGCAGTTTAGCAAAAATGCCGCGCCGGTTAAATTTTATGCTGGCGTTTTGGAAGTGGTAGTTTCTTCTTCGGTGTGGGCCAACCAGCTTGCATTATTTTCCTCAGAAATCGTCAAAAAAATTAACCGGGCCTTGGGCGCGCAGCTGGTGGAGAAAATTAAATTTAGGGTGGGAAAAATTAACGCGGCGGAAAATTTTGTCGCCGACCAACCCGTGACATCCGGACGTCGCGGCGACCAAAAAGGGACAGAAAGCGGCCGGACAGCCGAAGAAACTTTAACTTCAATCATGCAGCGCCGGAAAAAAATTGACGAGCGCGACCGGGCGGGAGGAATGGTTGAGTGTTCAATTTGCGGTAGTTTGCACCCGAAAGGGGAGGGGGACCAATGCCAAACCTGCCGGAGCGGAGGCGCACAGGAAATCATAATAAAAATCAAGCAGCTGATCCGGAAAGCGCCGTGGATAAGTTTTCAAGACGCAAAAAGCGAAATTCCAAAAGCACGCAATGAAGATTTTTCTAAAGCCAAGCGGGAAGAAACTGCGCGCCTCAAAGATGAGACCGAGAAATTGCTCCGCGAGATCAAAGCCGAGAAAAAAGACAGCCCGAAACACAAACGGCTGGTTTCAAGGTTGAAAGATTTTGCCTACGGGTCAGCGATGCTGCGCTTTTCTAAGCGGCCCGAAGAACTGGACGAAAAAATCTTAAAGCAAGCCCTCAGGAAAGATATTGGCGAACTGCTGCGCGCCAGCGATTAGGGAGAAGCTCCAGCGGGAAAAATTTCATTTTTACCACAACTATTTTTATGGTAAAATTCAATGTAACACAAGCAGACCTGCCCATTATTTTAAAAGGGATAAACGAACCTAGGCCATGGCCAAAAAACCTGAACCGGAAAAGAAAAAATCAGACGCGGTTTACGACGCGTCTAAAATTAAAGTTTTGGGCGGCATTGAGGCCGTGCGGAAGCGCCCGGCGATGTACATTGGGTCCACCAGCAAATCCGGGCTCCACCATTTAATTTATGAAGTGGTCGACAACAGCATTGATGAGGCGCTGGCCGGGCAATGCGACACAATCAACGTAACCATCCACAAAGACAACACCGTCACCGTTAAAGATAACGGACGCGGCATTCCGATTGACATTCACAAAGAAACCAAGCGGCCGGCGGTTGAGGTTGTGTTGACCACGCTCCACGCGGGCGGGAAATTTGGCGATTCAGCGTACAAGGTTTCGGGGGGGTTGCACGGGGTGGGGGTGTCGTGCGTCAATGCGCTTTCCGAGTGGATGGAAGTGGAAGTGCGGCGCGACGGCAAGCTTTATGAACAGCATTACGACCGCGGCAAACCCAAAAAAGAGCAACTTTCTCCATTGAAATCGGCCGAAAAAATTACCGGCACGACGATAATTTTTAAACCCGACAAAGAAATTTTCCCCGACACAATTTTTGACCGTAAAACTATCGAAGGCCGGATGCGAGAGCTGGCGTTTTTAAACCGCGGGATTACGATTACATTTACGGACGAGCGCGAAACCAACAAAGAATTGCGCGAGCAAACGTTTAAGTTTGACGGCGGCGTGGTTTCTTACGTTGAACATTTGAACAACGAAAAAGACGCACTCTACAAGCCGCCAATTTATATTTTTGCCGAAAGAGACAATATTTTTGTGGAAGTAGCCATGCAGCACGTCAAGGATTATTACGACGAAAATCTTTATACTTTTGTCAACTGCATCAAGACACGCGAGGGCGGGACGCATTTGGTCGGGTTCAAGTCCGCGCTGACCAAGGCCATCAACACTTACGCGCGCAAAAACAACCTGTTAAAAGAAAACGAAAATTTGGACGGCGACGACGTGCGCGAGGGCTTGACCGCGGTAATTAACACGCGCATCCCCAACCCGCAGTTTGAAGGCCAAACCAAAATGAAACTGGGGAACAGCGAGGTTAAGGGAATTGTGGATTCGGTGGTGGTGGATGGGTTGGGTGTGTTTTTTGATAAAAATCCGGCGGCGGCCCGCGCCGTAGTGGAAAAAAGTTTGGTGGCGTTCAGGGTCCGGCTGGCGGCGCGCAAAGCGCAGGAATTAGAGCGAAAAAAATCGGCGCTGGATACCGCCACGCTGCCCGGGAAACTGGCAGATTGCTCAGAGTCGAGTCCCGAAAAATGCGAATTGTTTATTGTGGAAGGCGATAGTGCGGGGGGATGTTTTTCGGGCGAAACAAAAGTTGCCTTAACAGACGGAAGGGCATTAAGTTTTGTTGATTTAGCAAAAGAATGGGAAGAAGGTAAAACAAATTATTGTTATACGATTAAAGAAGACAAAAGCATAGGGATAGAGAAGATTTTGCACCCACGAAATACAAAGAAAGACGCGGAAGTTATTAAAGTAGTTCTGGATAATGACGAAGAAATTATTTGCACCCCTGACCACAAGTTTATGTTGAGGGACGGCGCGTATGTTGAGGCCAAAGATTTGATACCTAAAATGAGCCTGATGCCCTTGCGCAAGAAGCTTTCGGAAAAAGGCAAGGGAATTACGATTGAGGGATACGAAATGGCGTTAAACCCCAAGACACACAAGTGGGTATTTTCACACGTGGTTGCTGATGGGCACAATCTAGCGAGCGGGGTTTATTCAGAACAAGACGGGGCATGCCGCCACCATGTTGATTTTAATAAACTAAATAATAACCCGAGTAATATTGTAAGAATGTCACACCAAGGTCATTTTGAGTATCATTGCCAGCACATAAAGCAAAGCTTACATCGTCCCGACATCAAGCAAAAATCCGCCGATGCGAAGCGCACGCCCGAATTTCGAAAAAAAGCGAGAAGCAAAAGCCTTGCAAACCGCGAGCTGTTTAGCCGGAACGCCAAAAAACAATGGCAAAACGAAGAATATAAACAATATATGATCCAGAAATTTCTGGAGTTTTACAATAGCAATGAGGGCTACAGAAAAGAATCCTTGAAAAACCTGAGCCAAGCGCAAAAAGAATACTGGGGGAGCGAGGGAAATCGCCAAAAACAAGCCGCAAGAGTAATGCGGTTTTTTAAAGAGCACCCCGAAAGAAAAGCCGACTTATCGAAGCAAGCTAAGCGGGAATGGGGCAACGAAAAGCTTAAGGCCTGGCGCCGCGAAAAGACCAAAGAACAATGGACAGCCGCGTTTAGAGAGAAAAGAAAAAAGGCCTACGCGCAAACTTATTTGGAGCACAGCCTGCACTTCTTGAAACAAGTTTTAGAGCAGCGCGGAAACATTTTCTTCTACGATTTCTATCGGCAAGGGCTGGTTCCCAGAGACAATAATTTGTTAAGCTTGCGGGCGCTAAAGGAAAGATATTTTGACGGCAGCGAAGAGGGTGTACTGGAAGCCGCGCAAAATTATAACCACAAAATCAAACGGATTGAACGAGTAGAACAAAGATACGACGTTTACGATATTGAAGTGCCCAACACCCACAATTTTGCCCTTGCCAGCGGTGTTTTTGTTCATAACAGCGCCAAGCAAGGCCGCGACCGCCGCTTCCAGGCCATCCTGCCTCTCCGCGGCAAAATCTTAAACGTAGAAAAATCGCGCCTCGACAAAATTTTGGCATCGCAGGAAATCCGGATTTTAATTACCGCCATTGGGCCGGGGACCATTTCGGGGATGCGGGGCGCGCAGCAAAACGGCGGCAAGGAAGAAAACGGCGAAAATGCTTACGAGGCGATTAAAAAAGAATTGCGCTACTATAAAATTATTCTTTTGGCGGACGCGGACGTTGACGGCGCACATATCCGCACCCTGCTTTTGACTTTCTTTTATCGCTACGCGCGCGAGCTGATTGATAACGGCCACCTGTACATTGCCCAGCCGCCGCTGTATCTTGTGAAAAAAGGCAAAACCCAGGAATATTGTTTCAGCGAAAAAGAGCTGGAAAAAACCTTGAAAGCAATTGGCCGGGACGGCGCGCACATCCAGCGCTACAAAGGCCTTGGCGAAATGAATCCTGAACAATTATGGGAAACTACCTTAAACCCGGAATCGCGCACGCTGCTACAGGTAACGCTGGAAGACGCCGAAGCGGCGGATGAGATTTTTAAGATATTGATGGGCTCCGAAGTCGAGCCGCGCCGCAAATTTATCCAGGAAAACGCCAAGTTTGTGAAAAACCTGGATGTTTAACGACTTGGAATATTATCGGAGCCAAACGAGCCCTGTTAGGGGAGAACAAAAGCGCACGCCTCAAACCAGTCGGGGAGCGGGAAAACCCCCAAATGTGCTGCCCTTTCGATTCCTTCAAAACATAGTTTTGATGAATGAATAAACGAGTATTGGAGCAACCTTTTTGCCCAAACATCTTCGTTGTCCAGGGCCATAAAAGCGATTGCCGCCGCCCTTCCTACCTTGCGGCTAAGGCGCGGGTTAGCCATTAACCTTTCCAATGCTGCCACATCCGTTATGTCGCCCAGCCGTATTAGTTGATCGATTGCGGCAAGGCTTTTTGCCGGAGAAGCGCTAGGCGATGACACCGTTTTTCTGGCGTCGTCCAGCTGGGACGAAAAGTCATGATCCGGGCGGTCCATTTGATAAAGGCGCATGAATAACTCGGGATATGAATGGGAAACCGCAAACAACCGGGCTAAGTCCACATACTTTCTAAAAGGAGCCAGTGCCAGGCGCGCCGGATTTGAGGTTAATAGCGTGGCAAAAGGATCCACCAGAATGTCGGCAAGGGCCCGGCGCAAAGTGACCTCGTGAATATTGCCAAAAGGGAAGGCCTCCTCGCCGACCAATTCTTGATCGAGAAAGCTTGCCCCGGAAACACCAATGTTTATGGAATGGTTGTGAAGCAGGGGCGCCCGGCTATTTTTTAACGATGCCAGGACAAGCGGAGCTGAAGACCTTTTGTACCGGAACGAGGTTTTTGCCCTTCCAACCGCCAGGTTCACGGGGCCGGAAGAAACATGTAACACGGCATTAGGGGAAGCCGGAATAACAACTCCTCCACGATCTCCTACAACAGCGTCATCGCTGACCCAGCAATAGCTCGGCCCTAGCAGTTGGAATAAAGCTTGTAATGACAGGTCGCCTTCAACTTGTAATCCCTCAACCACAAGAGGAAAGGTTCGGTCGTTGAGCGCCACTCCCGCCCGCACCACATTTGCTACGTTTTCCAGCGGGGTGGCGGGGTTTTCTAGATGGAGAATGTCACAGCTTTCGCTAAGCTTAAGTGTTCTCTCTCGGGGCTTCATGGCGAGTAAGCGGCCAAAGCGGGCAACTGCGTTCTCGGGGCGGTTTCCCCAGAAACAATTGGTTACGGTTGACACATCCAACCCTTGAGCAAAAACTTCCCGGCAAATATCATCAAGGTCGGCTCGTAAAAACGGCTCCCCGCCCCAAAGCCCAATCGCCACAAAGCCTTCTTGCTGCGCTTCTTTGATTAGGCGCATAATTATTGATAGCGAAAGTTCTCTCCTGTCTTGGGGCGAAGCGCTATTGGTACAATGTGCGCATTGATTTGTACAGCGCTTAGTAATTTCCAGAGTCAGCATGTTGGGGCGCCGACCTTGCCCAACTAAATAAGCGGGCCACCGCGCAACTTCAGATCGAACTTTATGGAACGGCGTGATTTCGAATGCTCCCATATATTATTATCGACAGATAACAGAAAAAATTTCACGTTTCCCCAAGGGGCTCAAGTTTTTCTGAAATCCGCACGCAAAACGCACGATAATATGGCATGCCCACTTTACGCGAAGGAATAAGGCGAACCCAAGTAAGGGTTACGCATGAAAAAACAAGAGGGGGAGGCGTCCTTCCCGACCACATTATTAAGGTTGAGGCTGGCGTGAATACCAAGCGGGGGCGTCAGGCGGCGGCAGAAATCCAAGAAGCATTCAACACAACGGATCCTGGCGCGCGAACCGTCGTGGATTTTTTGCGTACCGAGAGAATGACGCGTTTGCTGGTAACCGACCAAGATCCAAGGGCGCAATCAGCCATGGTGAATGGGGTGCAAGATGCGTCGGATATTGGCTTTGTTCGGAACTTTTTCGACAGCGCGTTGGTCGAGGTCGTGGAAGGGGACGTATTGTTCTCTTTGAATCCAAAGTTTTGGGCAGGGCTCAACTCGAAAGAAAGAAAAATCGCGATTGAGCACGAGCTTTGGCATATTTATTTGCACCGCGCGTTCCCATCGTTGACGACACAATTTAACACATTGCGACTTACCGCAAAAATATTTTTTCCCTATATGGCGGTAAACCTGGCACAACCCCTTGCACACATGTATTTAAGACAGACCGCCAGGCTGGCAGGAAGGGAACGGTTTGTGATTGAAGACGTGCGGTTGGTTTTTCGCCGATTTTTATCAGGAGAGCCCCTGGCAGAAGCTGCTTGCGGTGCCGCACAGAGGGACAGTGCCTGGATGGGATTTTTACTGGAGACGGACGCGGCTTTACAAGGGATTTCTTTGTCATCTTGTCGGAACCGCCGGGCGCTTGAGACGGAACTCCGTACCTTTATTGCACGGCAGGGAGATGAAGAACGACAAAGGTACCAGCGCGCCATAGCGACAACCCGTCGGGTTGTTGCCGCAGTGGGCGATACATTTTCGGGAAGGTTGAAAACCACGCGCTTCGCGGACCCGGTTTTTAATGAAGCGATCGTCTTGGCAGAGGAACAGGACAGAGAGCACTTTTTCCGAACTAGACAACGCCTTGAGGTTTGACTAAAGCCCTCGCCGCATGCATCTGCCGCGCAGAAAGATTACATTTTCCCTCGGCCCAATTTGTGCTAAAATTATCTCATAAACCCGAACCGAAAGAGTAACCCCGTGCCTTATGACGACGATTTTGAACAGGAAGAATTAAGTTTCGACAATAAACCGGGGGACGAAGCGGCCGCAAAGGAAACGGAAAAGGAATTAATTGTGACGCCGAAGAAAAAAGAAAAAAAACGCGCGGCAAAGCCGACGCCAAAGGACGAGACGAAAAAGCGCGCACCAAAAGAAACGGCCGCGCCAGAACCAGCCGCCAGCGAAAAGCCCGAAATCACCGTTGCCGGAGTAGAAGTGGTAGAGAAGAAAAAAACCCGCGGACCATCACTGCCCAAAGAAACCGCCAAAGCCATTATCGAGGCCCCGATCGAAGAGCAGATGAAGTCCTCATACATTGACTACTCGATGAGCGTTATTGTTGGCCGCGCACTGCCGGATGTGAGAGATGGACTAAAGCCGGTGCACCGCCGCATTTTATTTGCGATGGATGAGTTGGGATTGCAGCCGGGAAAGCCGTACAAAAAAAGCGCGAGGATCGTCGGGGAAACATTGGGAAAATATCATCCGCACGGCGACAGCGCGGTTTACGAGTCCATGGTGCGCATGGCGCAGGATTTTTCGCTAAGATATTTGCTGGTAGATGGGCAGGGCAACTTTGGCAGCGTAGATGGGGACAGCGCAGCAGCCATGAGATACACCGAGGCCCGCCTCGGAAAAATCGCAGTCGAAATGCTGGCCGACATTGAAAAAGACACGGTGGATTTTGGCCCCAACTTTGACGAATCACTAAAAGAGCCGCTGGTTTTGCCCTCGCGCATCCCCAACCTTTTGGTTAACGGCTCATCCGGCATTGCGGTTGGGATGGCGACCAATATCCCGCCGCACAACTTATCCGAGGTGGCGGACGGCATCAACGCGTTAATTGAAAACCCCGAAATGTCCGTAGCGGATTTAATGAAACACATCAAAGGCCCGGACTTTCCCACCGGCGCGCTGATTTGCGGCAAAGCCGGAATTAAAAGTGCGCTGGAAACCGGGCGCGGATCAATTGTATTAAGAGCCAAAACGCTGATCGAGGAAACCCGCGGCGGCAAACAGGCCATTATTGTTACCGAACTGCCTTACCAGGTTAACAAGGCCGACTTAATCGAGAACATTGCTAATTTAGTCAAAGACAAAAAAATCAAGGGCATCTCGGACTTGCGCGATGAGTCCGACCGCAACGGGATGCGCATGTTTATTGAAACGCGCCGTGACGCCAACGTCAACATTGTTTTAAACCAGCTTTTCAAGCACACCAATTTGCAAATTTCTTTTGGCGTAAACATGGTGGCATTGGTTGACGGCGTGCCGGTGCAATTAAACCTAAAGCAGGCGCTGCAAGAATATATTAAACATCGCCAAAAAGTGGTTACGCGTCGCGCCAAATTCGAACTGAAAAGGGCCGAAGAGCAAGCCCATATTTTAGAGGGCTTATTAATTGCGGTTTCCAATATTGATAAAATTGTCGCGCTGATTCGCAAAAGCAAAGATCCGGCCGAAGCCAAAACCGGATTGATGAAAAGCTTCAAGCTTTCCGACCTCCAGGCCCAGGCCATTTTGGATTTGAAACTGCAACGCTTAACCCAGCTGGAGCGCCACAAAATTGACGAAGAATACAGCGCCACCAAATCCAAAATCAAGGAGCTGAAGGAACTTTTGTCCAATGAGAAAAAGATTTTGGGCGTAGTGGCGAAAGAAATGAATGAGGTCAAAGAAAAATACGGCGACGACAGAAGAAGCAAAATCATTGCCGAAGTGGGCGATGTTTCGGAGGAAGAATTAATCCAGGACGTAGAAGTAGCGGTGCTCTTGACCCGCGACGGCTACATCAAGCGCCTGCCGCTGACGGCGTTTAAGGCGCAGCTGCGGGGCGGGCGCGGGGTGGCGGGCATGGCCACGCGCGAAGAAGACGAAATCGACAAAATTTTTGTGTCGACGGCGCTCTCGTATTTATTATTCTTTACCAACAAGGGCAAGGTTTACAAGATAAAAGCGTATGAGTTGCCCGAGGCCTCGCGTGCCGGCAAAGGGCAATCGATTGCCAATGTTTTGGAGTTGGGGATGGGGGAGGTGGTTACGGCCGCAATTTCGGCTAAGAACTTTGACGAAAAAACATTTTTGTTTATGGCAACCCGCAACGGCATTGTTAAAAAAACCGACATGGAGGCATTTGCCAATATCCGCCGCACCGGCATTGCGGCGATTAAGCTGAAAGGCGAAGATGAACTGCGCTGGGTAAAAGAAACCGACGGCAAACAGGAAATTGTCATGGGCACCAAGACGGGGCTGATGATCCGCTTTCCCGAGAAGCTGGTCCGGCCGATGGGGAGATCGGCGGGCGGCGTTAAGGGTATTTCGCTGCGCAAGGGCGACAACGTGGTTTCGATGGACATAGTTGCAAAAGACGCCGATTTATTGGCGGTTTCGGCTTCCGGTTTTGGTAAGCGCATGAAAATGGCTGAATTTAGCGCGCAAAACCGCGGCGGCAAGGGCCA
>JBAZQH010000018.1:0-21828 GCA_041645285.1 Candidatus Margulisiibacteriota bacterium
TGGGCGCAGCAGGGTTCGAACCTGCGGCTCCTTGCCTGTCAAGCAAGTACTCTACCGCTGAGTTATGCGCCCATAATATTTTGGAGGCGCGGGTGGGAGTTGAACCCACGCATCGCGGTTTTGCAGACCGCTCCCTTACCGCTTGGGTACCGCGCCGCTGAAAAAAAGCGGGAGACGGGGATCGAACCCGCAACCTTTTGCTTGGGAAGCAAAAGCTCTACCGTTGAGCTACTCCCGCGACAAACGCTCGGTATTTTACCATTTTTTTAAGCGGCGTGCTATAAAGCCCTTGCCCCTGCTGAAGAAATTTGTTAAAGTATGCACAAGAATATGTAAGGAGAAAAACGATATGCAAAAAAGCATAATTTATTCGCAACCCGCATTAATGAATTTTCAAAATAGCATCCGGACATTCGGGGCCCTTTGCACCGGACCAGGGGCTATCGCTACTGGATCTTGTGGCCAAGGAAACTATGCAACCTTGGCTTGTAATCCTCACGGAATTGTTGCATCCGAAGCTTGTGGTGTTGGGGATAATACTGGTTAAAAGCAACCGCTTTTCCTAATTACTGCGGTTCTTCCGTGGTATCCACCAACTGATGTTGAGTCATAGCCAGCTTCATTTTTGAGGTGGCTTCTTTGCAGATGCGGGAAACCTGTGATTCAGAGAGGCCGATTTCTTCGCCGATTTCTTTAAATGTCCGATCGCTTTTATAATAACCCTTGATGACTTTTCTTTCTTTTTCGTCCAGTACTTTCATGGCGTAATCGATGTGCAGCATCTGGTCAATTTTGTCGTGGTAGATGATTTGTTTATTGAAAGCCATGTAAACGTTGGCGGCGGAAGTAATCCATTCGTACAGGCCGGCGACCGGGTCGGCGCCCCTTTTCCTTAAATAATCCTGCATGGCGCCTTTCAAGCGCACCGAAACGTAAGGCCATAGGTCCCCTTTGCGCGGGTCCCAGGTTTTGAGCGCGTCCACAAATGCGATGCGGGCTTCGGAGGATAAATCGTCGGCTTCGGAGGAGGCGATGTGGCGGGGCAGGCCTTTCACATACCATCTTACCGCCGAGTTGATCTGGTCTTTGTATTTGTCGACAACTTCATCGGAGTATTTTAAGAAATGCTCGCGTAAAATATTGACGATATGGTCTTCAACGTCTTTGGCCGTCGGCAATGTATTGCTCCCTTTAACACCGCGATTTTATGGTTCCCTTCCAGCTCTCTATCGCTTCTTTTTTTCCCCTAATTCACGCTCAACACGCTTGACCAGGTCTTCGGTGCGGTCTTTAGCCAAGTTTTGGCTGAAGCGCCGGGCCATGTCAACCGTAAACTTAAAAAACCGCCGGAAAGCGATTGGCCATCCGGCTGGAGCGGAAGCGGCTCCTGCCTGGCCCATCCGTGCGGCCACATTTACGGGCGTCCTGGTTATTGATATTTTAGGGTCCGGCACGATTTTTCCACCTTTTACTTATCTTGCCCTGACTTTTTGGCAACGTATAAACTGGCAATTGCCAGTGCCTGTCGGCGCAGTTCCGGGTTGGTAACTACGGCGTCGGCAATCGTGCTTAGCATTTTATCAAAGCCAAAACTCAAAGTAAAGGTTGCGCCAAATTCAACTTCCAGCGCAGCCCGGACAATCTTTTCAATCAGCTCCTTGGCGGAGAGTTCGGGATGCAAAAGCTCTTCCAACCGGGATTCGAAGAGCGCGTTTTTGCGCTGCGGAGCCACCGAAGGTTTTTTGCTTTTCTTTTCTTCAAACGGAGTGATATTCAAAAAATTCTTCAAAAAGGTCTCTTTTGAAGGTTCGCCCCGGTTAAAGCTTTTTTGCGACCATTGGTTTAACATTATTATATATTCTCCTATTGGTTAGAACCTCAGCCGAGCTTGCGCCCTGCTGTCCCTTAATCATCGTCAGGTAATTTTAAAAATTTCACTTTTTTCGCAAAATTTTTGCGCCAGCGGACAAAAAATATTTTACGCAGGCTCAATCCAAACTGATCATCCCAATGGATTGGACCTTGACCTGCGGGACAATTTCATTATAGGAAAGCACGGCCACGTCCGGGAAACTGCGCTCGATGAAGCGCTTAAAATGCGGGCGCAATCTGGGGGAGCACAGGATGACGGGGGATAATTTCATTTTTTTAAAATTCTGCACGTGGTTGGAAATCTGCACCAGAATTTTTTCTCCCATGCTGGGGTCCAGCGCCAAAAAGGAACCGTATTCAGATTGGTGGATGGCCCCGATCATGGTTTCTTCCAGCGACGGGTCAATGGTTACCACCGTGATGACATTATCTTTGTCGGTATAGTCCTCGCAAATTTGGCGGGCTAATGATTGCCGGACGTATTCGGCCAGGACGTTGATGTCGCGCGAGAGGTGAGCGTAGTCGGCCAATCTTTCCAGGATGGTGGAGAGGTCGCGGATGGAAACCCGCTCTCTTACCAGCAGTTGTAAAACCTTATGCACCTGTCCCAGGGATAATAGGTCCGGAATCAATTCGCGCACGATCGCGGCATTGGTGTTTTTTACCAGTTCAATCAGCGATTGTACATTTTGCCGCGTCATGATTTCGTCGGCGTACCTTTTTACGATTTCGGTAAAATGGTTAGAGATTACATCGACCGGATTTTCGGCGGCAAGGTCTAACTTTTGCAGGGCCGGCAATTCCTCGTCCGGCACCCAGGTCACGGCCTCATTGCTCAACGGATCTTTGGCTTCGATACCGGTAATATTTTTTTGCTTGAGCTTGGCGTAACGCATGGTTACGCGGTGGTGGTTAATGTAGGCCTCGCCGGAAGAAACCTTTGTCCCGCGGATGTCGATTGTGTACTGGTTGGGCGGCAAACTCAAGTCGTCCATGACGCGCACCCCGGGGATGACAAACCCCAAATCCTGGCCGATGTGGTAGCGAATCAAAGTGATGCGCTCAAGCAGGGCGCCTTTTTGGGCGGGGTCAATTAACGGGATGAGATTGCGGCCGGTTTTCAAGCTTAATGGGTCTAGTCCCAGGGTTCCCAAAATGCTTTCCGGCTTTTTTAAGATATCTTTGGCGGTAACATCTTCGCTTACCATGCTGGACTCATCGCGCCGGGCCTGGTTTTGGACCAGCACCAGCGCAAGAATCCCGGCAATGACGGAAAGCAGTAAAAAGGGTACCGTTGGCAGGCCGGGGACTACCGCAAATACTCCCAGGATCAAACAAACAAAGGCAAAGGCCTTTGGCTGGCGAAAGAGTTGTGCGGCAATGTCCGTTCCCAAGCTCATCTCGGAAGCGGATTTGGTAATAACCAGGCCGGTGGCAATTGAGACCAAAAGTGCGGGCACCTGGTTGACCAGGCCGTCGCCGACCGTGAGCAAGGCGTAGGTTTGCAGCGCTTCCATAATCCCCATCCCCTGCTGCAGCCACCCCACCAAAATTCCGCCGATGATGCTGATAATGGCAATCACAATCCCGGCAATGGAATCGCCGCGGACAAACTTGTTGGCACCGTCCATGGAGCCAAAGAAAGTGGCTTCCTGTTCGATTTTGCGGCGGCGGGTACGGGCCTCCTGGGCGTCAATCAAGCCGGCGTTAAGGTCTGCGTCAATGCTCATCTGTTTGCCGGGCATGGCGTCCAACGTGAACCGGGCGGCAACTTCGGCCACGCGCTCCGAACCCTTGGTAATGACCACAAATTGCACCAGGGTGATGATGACAAAAATAATGGCGCCCACGATGTAGTTTCCGGCCACCACAAACGATCCGAAAGCGTTGATGACTTCGCCGGCATAGGCATTGAGTAGAATTTGCCGCGTGGAAGCAATGTTTAACGACAGCCGGTATAAGGTTACCACCAGCAATATGGAGGGGAAAGCCGCAAATTCAAGCGGCTCCTTTAAATACATGGCGACCAATAGTATGGTTAGTGAAAAAGCAATATTTAAGGTTATCAAGATGTCCAGGATGGCGGGGGGGAGGGGTACGATCATCAGCCCGATGATGCTGACCAGGAGCGCCGCTACCAAAAAGTCGCTTAAGGAAAATAAATTCTTTAAGTTATTGACGTCAAAGCGCGGTGCTGCCATTTGGTGATATTGTAACCTAAGAACTAACAACTAACAACTTTCAACTGGGGGAAGTTTTCCCGAAAATATATTTCAAGCAATCGCCCACGCAAACACGCATGCGTTAATAATTGACGGCTTCTCCTTAAAACAACTATAATTGCTCTTTAAGAAAGAGGTATTTCCATGCCCTTAGCGGCCATTATTTTAGCAGCGGGAAAAGGGGTCCGGATGCAGTCGGAATTGCCCAAGGTTTTTCATCAGGTTTTAGGCAAACCGCTGCTCCAGTATGTGATCGAAGCGGTTCAGCAGCTTTCCCCTCAAAAAATTTGCGTGGTGGTGGGGTATAAAAAAGAATCCATTATTGATTATTTTAAGGGTTTTGGCCTGGAATTTGTGGTGCAGGAACAACAATTGGGTACGGGGCACGCGGTGATGCAGGCGAGAGAAAACCTGAAAGATTTTTCGGGGGAAGTACTGGTATTGAACGGGGATATGCCTTTGATGAAACCGGAAACGTTGCAAAATCTAGTGAAATTTCATCGGGCGCAGGGTGCGGCGGCCACGGTGTTGACGGCGCGCATTGCCAATCCGGGAGCTTTTGGCCGGATCGTGAGGGATAATCTGGGAGCGGTCTGGAAAATTGTTGAAAAAAAGGATGCCGCGCCCGCCGAATTAAAAATCAATGAAATCAATACCGGGACATTTTGCTTTGACGCGCAAAGTTTGTTTGCGATTTTAGAAAAAATTACTCCTGAAAATGCCCAGAAAGAGTATTATGTAACGGACACCATTGCTTTGCTTAAAGCTGAGGGTAAGCCGGTTTTTGCGTTTGTCACGGAGGATGGACGGGAGGCGCTGGGGGTTAACACCAGAGAAGAACTGGCGGTTTTGGAAAAAATGTTAAGCGCTCAGCCGTGGGGCGCGCACAAGGGTTGAAAATAAATGCAACTCTATATTGCCTTTAATAGTTTAATCCTGTTGGTAACCTTAGTCATCAATCTGTTGCTGGCTTTTTATGTAATCCATGAAAACCGCCGGAGTGAAGCCAATTGGGCCTTTGCCGGCACGCTGCTGTCGGTGGTGGTTTGGATTTTGACGATTTTGATGTTTTTGCAGGTGCCCAGCCCCGGCTTGGTGTTGTTGTTTCGCCGCCTGACACCCATCGGGTCGTCACTGGTAGCAGGTTTCCTGTTGTATTTTTCGCTGGTTTTTCCAAGACGAGAGGAGCCCTTACTAAATTACCAGAGAATCCTTTGCCTTTTGCCCGGGGTTACTTTTTCCCTGCTGGCGATTTTTTCTCCACTGATGGTTCAAGGTTTTATTGTCCAGGACCTGCATTATTTGTTTATTGGCCAACCCATTTGGGGGCCGGTGTACAAGTTTTTTGCTATTTATTTTGTCGGGTATTATCTGGCGGGGATTTACAATTTAACTTGCAGTTATTATAAAGCGCAAGCCACGGATAAGCTGCAGATTTGGTATGTTTTGGTGGGGTTTGTTTTATCCGGCGTGAGCGGGGTAATTTTTAGCTTATTGTTGCCGATGATCGGCATTACCGATACGTTTACCTTGGGCCCAATTTTCACGCTGTTCCTGGCGTTTTTTGTGTCTTATGCCATTGTGCGGCACGGGCTGTTGAACACGGAAGATTTTTTAACCCGCAGTGTGGTGATTTTGGCGGTGATGGCGGGGATTGTCGGCACATTTTGGGCAACCCTGACCAATGATTTACGGTTTTTGGTTTCATTTTATATTACCTTGGCTAACGCTTCGTTGGGCCTGGTGGTTTTAGCCAGAAATTACCGCAGTAATATTAATCGGAGCTTTGCGGCGCTGGCGTTTTGTTTGGCGGTCTGGGCTTTTTGTGTATTTAAGGCCTGGAGTGCCTCTACCGAACCGCAAGCTTTATTTTGGATCCGGGCTTGTTTTTTAGGCCCAGCCTTCCCGGGATTGTTGTGGTATTTTTCTTTGGTTTTTCCCAGGGAAGAGAATAAAATAAAATGGCCGCAATTTTTGATTATGTTCTTGCCCAGCGTTATTTTTGTGCCGCTGATTTTTTCTCCGCTGATTATTGAAAAAGCCGAGAAAATGACCTGGGGATACAATGCTTTGAGCGGACCTTTGTATTATATTTTCGCGATGTTTTTGGCGGCTTATTTTTTGCTGGGTTTTATGAACCTGGCCAATAAGTTATTTAAGGCCAAGGGGATTGAAAAAATACAGATTCGCTACGTTTTTGTGGGCTTTCTGCTTACTATTTTGGCTGGTTTGGTTACCAATCTCATGATATTGGGGATTTTTGAAAATGCCCAATATACCTGGGTCGGGCCTTATTCAACCATATTTTTTGTCGGTTTTTCTACTTACGCGATCGTGCGCCACCGTTTATTAAGCATTGAATTGGTCATCCAAAAAGGATTTGTTTATGTGCTGTCAACGGCCATTATTACCGTGGTTTATGTCTTCATCGTTTATCTTTCTGAACAGCTTTTCAGGGAAACGTTTGGCTATTCATCTGCGGTATTGATTACCCTGGCGGCGCTGTTAATTGCGGTGGCTTATCAGCCGGTGGTTCAGTTTATTCAGCGCCTGACCGACAATTTATTTTTCCGCAGCAGATTGGATTACCAGAAAACACTGCAGGAGGCCAGCGAAGCCATTGCTTCGGTCATTAAACTTGAAGATATTTCGGGTTTGGTGGCGCGGGTTTTTGCCGGGGCGTTGAATGTCAAAGAAATATCATTGGTGATACTTGATCCCATTCGGCATAAATATCGCAGTGCACCTCTGCCCAATATTCCGGAAAGCGGAAAATACATAAAAATTGAAATTGATTCCAACAACGCGGCCGTTCAATTGCTGCGGGACAGAAAAGAAATTTTGGTATCTTATGAATTGGAAAGGGAGCTGGCCTCTCTCTCCAGCGCCGAAAGCGTACGGTTGCGGCGGGAACAATTGCGCGATGCCTTGGAAGAAATGACCAAACTGGAGGTAATGGTTTGGGTTCCTATCATTGGGAAAGATGAATTGGCGGGATTTATTGCCATGGGGGAAAAAGAGAGTGGCGAGGTGTTTACCGCGGACGATTTAAGTTTGTTTTCGGTTTTGGCATCGCAAATTGCGGTGGCGCTGGAAAATGCCCGTCTTTATGAAGAAGTGTTAACCATGAAAAACTATAACGAAGACATCTTGCAGTCGATGACCGACGGGGTGCTCACCACCGATTTAAGAGGCAATATCATCACGTTTAACAAAATGGCAGAAAAAATTTCTGGGCTAACCATAGCGCAGGTAATCGGCAAAAGCTGTGAAGAGATTTTTGGCGTTGGCAGCCCGTTTTCCACTTTGGTGGAAAAGGTTTTGCGCGGCCGCAGCAGATTGCAAATTGAAACCAACTTGATGAACCCGCAGGTTGGCTGGGTGCCGGTGTCGGTCCAGGCAAATTTACTGCGCGATAGCGCGGGTAAAAAAATGGGAATTTTACTGGTCTTGGCGGACCTGACGCAGCTCAAAGAGCTGGAAAGCAAGGTGCGGCAGGCGGACAAGTTGGCGGCGCTGGGGACCATGGCGGCTGGGATGGCGCACGAAATAAAAAATCCGCTTTCTTCCATGAAGGTGTTGTCGCAGTTGATGCCGCTTAAGTTTGACGATCCGGAATTCAGGGGTAAATTCCAGGAAATCATGCCCAAGGAAATTTCGCGGATTGACCGGATTGTGGAAAATTTGTTGGGCTTTGCCCGCGCCTCGGCGCCTAAGTTTGAGAAAGTAAAAATTGAATCCGTGCTGGAGGAAACACTGGATTATTTTTCCGGCCAGCTTGAAACCGCCAAGGTTAAATTGGTGAAAAAGACCGAAAAACTTCCGGAAGTGGTGGCGGATGCTGCCCAACTGGCGCAGGTGTTTTCCAACCTGATTTTAAATGCCATTCAGGCCATGCCGGCGGGGGGAGAGTTAAGCATTGCCGCGCTCCCCGGAAAAACCATGGATGGGGAGTTGGCGGAAGTGGTGGTTTCGTTTGCGGATACCGGCTGCGGCATGGCGCCGGAACAGTTAAATAAATTATTTGAGCCGTTTTTTACCACAAAATATGGGGGGACGGGTTTGGGACTGACCATTTCGCATAGTATAATAGAAGGGCACGGGGGATCCATTAACGTCAAAAGTACGCCCGGCAAAGGAACCACGTTTATCGTTACGTTGCCGGTGATGCATTAGGGGCAGTTAAGGAAAAGGAGCAGGAAAGGTTTTCTGGAAATATGAAAGATAAAGCAGCATTACTATTTGTGATTACGGAAGATGAGAGCGTGAAAAATCTTATCACGGAAACTGCGGCTGGGATGGCGACGCCGGTTTTTGTCGCTTCGGCTGCGGAAGCAATTGAAAAGGCAAAAGCAGCTTTACCTTTTGCCTTTGTGATTGATTACGATCTCAAAAGCACCACGGGGCTGGAAGTTTTTCGCTTATTAAAAACGGCGCTGGCGGACTTGAAAGTAATCATGTTGTCCGCCAACAATAATATTTCATTGGCGGTTTCGGCGGCAAAGATGGGCGTGGACGAATTCTTGAAAAAACCGCTCCAGTCGGAGGTTTTCTTTAAAGCATTAAAATCCCTGCTGGATGAGGCGCAAAAAATTTCGCGTTTTGAGTTTCCCAAAGAAAGTGGTTTTGAATGGCTTTTGGGCAACAGCCCGGCGGCGGAAAAACTAATTGCTGAGGCCGAAGCTACCCTGCAAGATTTTAAAGACATAATCATAATATCCGGCGAAGGTATCGACGGGCCAGCGTTTGCGCAGGTTTTGCACCATAACGGCCGGGTTGCCAAAAGAAAAATAATTACGCTGGATTTGTTGTCTTTTGAGCCCGTTGCCCAAGAAACGCATTTTTGGACGCTGCTCCAAAAACTGCTTACCGTGAAAGAAGGTGCGCTGGAAAGCGAAGAAAACCTTTGCGGGATGGTTTTGTTGAATAATTTTGACATGCTGGCATACCACTTCCGGCACAGCATTTTGGATTTTTTAAAAAACAAGGCGCGCCGCATTGGGGCGGATAAATTGGATAAGCGCGTCCGACTGGTGCTGGTGGCGTCGGGACAAGAGGGGATTGCCGCTTTTGAGGCGGAAGGGCTTTTGGAAGCGTTTAATGTCATTCGCATTCCGCCTTTGCATGAGCGAAAAAATGACCTGCCGCTGATTTTGTCTGCGTATATCCAAAAATATAACAGTTTGTATTCAAAGTCCGTGAAATTTATTTCTACCGCAGGGTTGGACCTGCTTTTTTCTTTTGATTTTCCTGGCAATTACCGGCAGCTGGAGGCGATGGTATCGTCTGCGGTATTAAGGAGCCGGTCGGAGTTTTTAGGGATTGAAGAAATGCCCTTGACGCTCAGTAATTTAGAAAAGATAACTTTGGCGCGGCTCGCGGCCCGGCGCGATTTTGGCATGAACTCGGCCCAAAGAGAGTTTGACCGTAATTTATTGGATGTGGTTTTTGAAAAATCTGGCAAGAATCTTGACCGCGCCGCGCAGTTTTTATCTCTGCCCCGTACCGCTTTCCTGGAAAAGCTGGGATAATCCTCAAATTGTCTCAAAATTCTTTACCCAAACCATGAAATTTTTGAACACTTTGTTCGAAGAATCAGAGTAAGTGAGTATATAGGGAGGGGAAAGAATGTCTGCTTTGGCTGAAGCCAGCTTTATCCGCGCGTCGCGCGAGAATAAGTGTCAACGCGCGGGGGGGGCGCAACCGGCAATCAGGAAAACCACTGGCCGGCTGGTAACTTACTGCCCCATGTATGCCCCCAATGCCATGATGCCGGATAATGGTTTGGCCCTGCTGGCGGCGGTGACCAACGCGGCCGGCCATGACGTAAAGGTCATGGATTATAACACCACTGATTCTATGCGCAGGTTAATCCCGCCGTTCTGGAGCAGGTGCTTGGATCTCAACTGGAAGTATATGATCTCCCCGCGATACGATAATCCTAATCTAGGTTTAGCCGATAAGTTTGTGCTGGCTTTGGGGGGGGTTGTAAATAGTGCAATTGACTGGGGGAAATTGACTTTTACCCGCAGAGCGGAAGTGCACCGCGTGGCGCAGGAATTAATTCGACAAGTACAGGATGAAGGGGTTGAATGGATTGGATTCAAATTATGGAACGGCTATGGTTATACTATGCCCCTGGCAATTGCTAGAGAAGTAAAAAGGGTTTGCCCGGATGTAAAACTATTTGCCGGCGGGCCGCAGGCGGATTTCTATTATAAATATGATGTGCTTAGGCAGCGGACTGACGTTTTTGACGCAATTTCTTTTAGGGGAGGGGAGGAAGCGTTGGTTGGGTTGGCGGATTGGGTCGGAAGTAATGGGCGTTTGGATAGAGCGGATATCCCTAATATTGTTTTCCGGGATGCAGCAGGGAAGATCAAACAAACAGAGTATCGCCCGGTGGATTTAAAAGAATTGCCAATGCCGGATTACAGCGAAGAAACTTACCCCGCTATGCAGGGCGACCAAAAAATTAAAGTTGCAGTGCAGGTGGATATGATTGGCTGTTATTGGAATAAATGCGCTTTTTGCGGGTATAAGTTTAGGACCCCGGACCGCGTCAGCCAAAAAACACCGGAACAAGTTTTTGCGGAAATGCGGGCACTGATGCGGCAGGGCATTTTTGCCTTCCGTTTTTCCGGCGCCACGCTGGGCCCTGCGTTTCATAATCGCCTGGCGGATTTGATTTTGGCGTCAGGCGTGCAAATTAAATTTGCCGCGTTTGTGCGCGCGCAAGAAATGGACGCCTTGGATTTGGAAAAATTGAAACGGGCTGGATTGGACAGCGTGATGCTGGGAGTAGAATCCGGCAGCCCCACACTGCTAAAAAGCATGCACAAAGGTGAAGAGGCGGCAACGTTGGAGCGGCAAATAAAGCGGTTTAAGGCAGCGGGGGTTTTTGTGGTTGCCAGTTTAATTGGTTTTCCACCCGGCCAAACTGATCAAACTTTTCAGGAAACCGTTGACTTTTTGAAGCGTGCCCAACCGGATGCCATTGTTTATACCCCGCCGCTGGCAATCCCCGGAACCGATTGGTGGGATAATGCCGGAACAAATAATGTTGAAATAGTGGGAACAAAAGCTGAGGCAATTGCGGCGGCGCTCATTTATTCGATCCGGCATTTGGTGCCCCCGGCGCTGTGGCCGCCGATGCCGTATATGGTTAACGGTTTGACTTCAAGGCAGTTTTTAAAGGAAGTTGACCGTGAGGCGGGCGTAATTCAAGCGCAAACGGGCATCCCGTCCAGGATTTCGGATGACTTGGCATTGTTTGCGCATTTATTGGGAAAAGAGCCGGTTGCATTCCGAGACGAAGTAACCCGCATGTTTATTGCTGCGGATACGGAAGCCATTGATCGTTTAGTCAGGACGCTTAACGCGGCAATGCTTAGTTTATATACATAAAAAAAGTTTATAAATAAACTGAAATTTTTTACCGAATCTACGGATAATAAAGATGATGGTACTGATGAAAGTTTAGGGATTTATTATGGGAGCAATTGCTAGATTAGCAAGCAAAGAAATGGCGAGAAACGGCATTCGGGCTACGCCTGAAAGCCTTACTGTGGGCATGCGTTATCGCTTGGCAGCGGTGGGTGCCTATCATGATGCGCGGGAATGCTTAGCGCCCGCGACTGGATTAACTCGCGTAAGCTTGGCTTTTGACGGGCTAAGCAGCGGTTCTTTTGCCGGGGCGGCGCTGGCTATGCCGGGGTCATCCGGCATGCAAGAAGCACGCTTTGCAATGGGGGTTGCGCGTGGCACATTACTACCTGGAGCCACAGGCGTATCCGGTGGATTTGGTGGCGGAGGCGCAAGAATCACAAATACAGATTTATTCAGAATTAGAAGAGCGGTGCTTGAAGAATTGCGCGGGACCGCTGAACGGAAAAGTATAGATGCCCCGGGAAAAGTAGTTTTTACATCAGAAACAATTGAGCAAGCACTAAAGCTCGCGGCGAGCAAGGCAGGGTTATCGCACGGCTTAGTTTCCGCGGAGAACGTTGCTGAAATGATAAACATGCTTTTTGCCGCAAACGCAATTGAAAGATCCGGTCGGAAAAAATTTCGCATAGCGCCGACTACAACGCAAAAAATACACGCCGTGTCCACAAGGTTCCGGACCATGGACGTGGAATTTATTCAGAAGTTAACGTCTGTCTCTGCAGTTTTGGATTTAGCAGATATATGTTTAAGTGAAATCTGGGACGAACATGCATTATGTCTGGCATCGCCAGCGGAGGCCGGCTTGCGGTTGCGGATGGTAAGAAGATCGCGGCCAATTGCAGGATCTACTTATGATGCGCCGACAGGCGTGGAACCACGGTATTTACGCAAAAAAGCGGTGGAGGATTTTTCCTCTGTTCGTACGTGGGGGCGGGTTGTGGATTTAGCGAAAGACCCAGCTGTTCATAAAGCATCTCTGGCGAGTGATGCGGAAGATTTTCTGCTGCCTGATTCGGGACCGTTTAAAGGTGAGGTTTTGGAAGGGGTAGGAGCAAACGAGCAGGGCGCAATAACTTTTGAATATGAAGTTTCACATCGATTGCCCAATGCTCCAGCGCTTGAATTTGGTGCCATAGATAATCCTTGGTTAAGGACGCGGCCGGCAATTGGATTAATGGATGATCCGGTAACCGTTGCCAAGACCTTGCAAGACCTGATATTGCGCCCGTTGGCGGATCGAATAACTGAAATTGCGAACGGTGACAATGTTTTTGAGGTTTTGGATAGTGAGGGCGAGGTTACGGAGCCGGCTGGGCAAAATGAGTCCAGCGAAGATCTGGCCCGGCGCCTTACGCGCCCAATGATTAATGCGTTGAGACAACAGGCCGCGCCCAAAATTGTGAGGCGGCGCAATAATTTAACTGGGAAAGTGGAGTATTTAACAGAATATACAATTTCTTCTGCTACGCGTGGCCCGAAGATATTTTTTACTCGAATTGTAGGCATTGATGCTTGGGCCAATATATTTGGTACCGTATTTAATTTGTCTTTTAAACCAAGGGCCTATCAACAGGCAGAGGATTTGCCCGATGGTATACAACATGTCAACGCGGCTATCAACGATGCGCTGCATTCCATAAAAATTTATGTTGATAAAGATGATCGGGTAGTTTCGTTTGCAATGTTACATGTATATCCTGGGGAGGGACGAGGTCTGGCGAAGATGACCACCGCAGGAACCATCCCGCATTTCTGGGGGACCAGAATAGTCAATAATGCATATCGAGCTTTATTGAGAAGTGTTTTACGGGAATATCGACAATCCGGGATGAGATTATTGACGGGAAGTCATACTCCTAACCCAGCGCTGGCGCACCATATCCGTCGGGCAGTGCATAATCCATTACCGATTCTTAATTTGTTCTTAGATAGTCATGAGGGGAAAGAGCTTTCGGCAGAAGAAAGGGAAGATTTTATATTTTTGTTGACACAACTGCGTATTATCTCTCCCGATGCGAACATTGACGACAAAACATTAGTTATAAAAGCTGGAGTACTTGCCGCTCATCGCGTAAGTAACCCTAACCTTATTCCTTGGGCAACCGGTTTTGGAGGGAAAAAACTTAATCAATGGGTTAGCGCCCACGCCAATCTTATGGAAGGTGACTTAATTCCAGTGTATGGCGTTTTTACATTATGGACGCCGGTGTGGGAGCTATTCTGGCGCTTCGCGGATTGGGTAACGTTTAGAAAAGTAAACAGAAAATAGGATATTTCCCTAAGGATATTACGCGAGGATTTTACGCGCCTTCCCTAACTTCTCTACATTGCCTTTTAATCTTTTCCAAATCTTTCCCTTCCCCCATCACGCGCACAATCGGTTCGGTGTTGGAGGCGCGCACGTGCAGCCACCCGTCCGGGAAAATAACTTTTACCCCTTCGGTTAAATCCAGTTTGGCGCCTTTGAAGTGGCTTTTAGCTTTTTTGATGAGTGCGGCGGCTTCTTTCGCGGTGGAGACGGCCACCTTTTCTTTTACCGAATAATATTTTGGGATTTTTCCTGCCACGGCCGATAATTTTTTTCGTGCGCCAGCCAGGTATGCCAAAATCAGCAGCATCCCCGAAAAAGCATCGCGATTAAAACCAACTTTGGGAAAAATGACTCCGCCGTTTCCCTCCCCCCCAATGGGCGCTTTCAGCTTTTTCATTTTTTCGGAAACGTGCACTTCGCCAATTTTGGTGCGGTAAAGTTGGGCGTGGTGCAGTTTGGCAATATCATCCATCGCCATGGTGGTGGATAAGTTTACGACAACCTTTTGCTTGCCGGAAAACAGTTTGTGCCTGGCCGATTTTTCCCCGCCTCCGGTTTTATTGCCAAGGATATAATCGGCGGCAATTACCACCGAAAGTTCCTCGCTTAAAGGTGTGCCGGTTTCATCCACCAGGGCCAGCCGGTCGGCATCGGGATCCAGCGCAAACCCGATATCGGCTTTTTCGGATTTTACTTTTTCGCATAGTGCGGTGAGCGCCGTGGGGGTTGGCTCGGGAGGTCTTTCAAAAACCTTGGCGGGGTCAGCGTGCAGCATAATTACTTCACAGTTTAGTTTTTTTAAGAATTGTGGGGCCAGCTGGTACCCTGCGCCGTTAACCGGGTCCACTACCACTTTAAACCGGCGCGCTTTAATGGGGGCGGGGTTGAGCGCGGCCAGGAGCTTATATATATGTATATTCAGCGCGTCACCGATAACGGTGATTTTTCCTTTTTGCGCGGCAGTAAGGCGACGCTTGGATGCGGAGGCAGAAGTCGAGGCTTTTAATTTTTCATAAATGGACAGAAGCTTCGAGGCCTGTTTTTCGTTTAGGAAAATACCGTCACTGCGCATCAGCTTGATGCCGTTCCAGGGGAGGGGATTATGGCTGGCGGTGATCATCACGCCGCCGGAAAGTTTTTTTTCGCGCACGTAAATGCCGATGGTGGGGGTGGGGCAAATCCCGGCGTCCAGGCAATTTACGCCGTATTCGGCGAGAGCTTGCATAACGTAGGTTTTTATTTCATTGGAATTGGGGCGCGTATCACAGCCGACCACCACGGTCCCTTTATTGCCGAGATAAACAGCAAAAGCTCGGGCAAAATTTTCGCACACCTCGCGGGTTAATGCCTCGGGTGTTCCGCGTACGCCGGAGATGGAGATTTTGAGCGGCATGGGCTAATTTTAGCATAATTAACCAATCGGCATCAGCGGTATGCGCTTATTGCGCTCTCGGCGGTCTTTTTTGATTTTATACACATAGGCCAGTACTTCGGCCACCGCTTGGTATATTTCGGGGGGGACTTCCTGCTTGATTTTGGTGGTCCTAAAAATGGAGCGAGCCAGTGGCTCGTTTTCCACAATTGGGATTTCTCTGGCCTCTGCCAGGCGGCGGATTTCTTCGGCGATTTTTCTCTCGCCTTTGGCGAGCAGTATTGGCGCCCGCATCTTGGAAGCGTCGTATTTCAAGGCGCAGGCCACGTGCGTGGGGTTGGTGACAACCACGTCGGCCTGGGGAACCGCCGCCATCATGCGTTGGTAAGCTACCTGCCGCTGGAGGTCGCGCATCCGCTGTTTTACCAGAGGATCTCCCTCCAGCCGCTTGTACTCTTCTTTTACTTCCTGCTTGGTCATTTTTAAGTTGCGCATGTATTCCCACCGGCGGTAGAGGTAATCGAGGAAGGCAATAATAATATAGAAAGCGCCCACGCGCATGGCAATTTTGTAGGCCATGTTTCCGCCTAAAACAATCCCGTCCCACGGCTGGGCATTGACCAAAACCACCAACAAGGGCAGGTCCTCTTTGATGGCCACCCAGGCAATATAAAACACGATGACGATTTTCAGGATGGACTTGACGGTTTCGACCAGCCCCTGCATGGAAAAGATTCGCTTAAACCCTTCGATTGGGCTAATCCGCTCCAGTTTGGGAGCCAGGGGATCGGCCGCCATGACAAAACCGGTTTGCAGGACCTCGGCCGCAAAAGAAGCCAGGAATACGGCGCCTAAAATGGGCAGAGTGACCAAAGCCAGGGCCCTTAGCCCGAGTAATAAAATATAACCGGCAAAGGCCGCGTCAAATTGGGCGGCATTGGGAATTTGTTCCAAGATAGCGCGGATGGAAAAATCCAGCTCCCGCCACATAAACGGGCCCATATATTTAAAAAAAGCAAACGAAACCAACAGCAAGACCGCGGTGGTAATCTCTTTGCTTTTAGCCACCTGGCCTTTTTCCCGGGCTTCGCGCAGTCGATGCGGCGTTGGCTCCTCTGATTTATCTCCGCTTTGTTCTCCCATTGTGAATAATTATACCACTGCGTATACTGCTGATGATATAATTACCGCTGAATCAGTAATTAATGGAAGAGCAAAATGCCTATTTATAAAAAACCAGCATTGATTAATTTGAGATTGGCTTTTTCGGAAGGAGCTAATTGTTCTGCGTCAGGCTCTGCGGCAGGGCATGAATGTTCTGTGGGAAGTAGCGCTGGTTCGGCGGTTAATTGTAATGTCGGGCCTACAATTAAAGCAGAAATATGTCATGTTGGGGCAGGGGTTGTTTCACCTTGCGCAACGGGCGGCGATTTCTAGGGAAAACCTTTTCGCATTTGACCCAATCGGTGAGCGGTTTTTTTCCGTCATTATTTCAATATAGCAACCAGCTTTATAATTTCCATCCCCATTTTTTCCACCAGGTTGGCAATGTATTTGGTGAGGAGGGGCGCGCTTAAGAGAAGCGCAAAAAGGCCCAGCGCCGGTTTTACCTGAAAGCCCAGCATAAAGACGTTAACCTGCGGCGCCACGCGCGAGACAATGCCAAACGTAAAGTCAGAGATAAAAATGATCAGCACTACCGGCGCCGACAGCTGAATGGCAATCAGCCACATTTCTTTTCCTAGGTCTAAAAGTTGCATGGTCAGTTTGCCGCTGAAAATGTTCAGCGGAGCGCCGGCCGGAATGGCCACAAAACTCTGGTGCAGGCCGGAAAGGAGCATGTGGTGGCCGTTAAGGGTAATAAACATCATCAGGCCCACGTAAAACATTAAACGCCCGACCACGGAGATGGTGGCGCCAAATACCGGGTCCAGAGCTTGGGCGACGGAAAGCCCCATCTGCAGGTCCATAATTTCCCCGGCGGCTTGAATGGCGGTAAAAAGGATATTACAGACAAAACCAATTAGAAACCCTAAGACCACTTCCGAAACCAGGCAAACCAGGAAAATTTCCGGTTTCAAAGGAATATCTTTGGCCACCGGCACCACAAACCACAGGACCAACGCAATCCAGATTGCCAGGGCGGTTTTGATTTGGGCGGGAAAGGTGCGGGAAGAAAACAAGGGCGCTTCGATAAAAACGCCGCAGATGCGCGCAAAAATTAACAAGACCGCGGCTAATTGGGCAAAGCTTATGATCATGATGTCAGTTGATAGTTATTTCACCATATATGGAATATTGCTCCACAGGTTAAGCGTGTAGTCAATCATGATTGCCGCAACCCAGGGAGTAGTAAACGCCACGACTAAAAACACGGCAATAACTTTTGGGACAAAGGTTAACGTTTGTTCCTGGATTTGGGTAACGGCCTGGAACAAGCTGATGATAAAACCAACCAGCAGTCCCACTCCCACGGAAGGCAGTGAAATGATAAAAAGCGTGATGATGCCGTTTTGCATTACCTGGGCGACAAAGTCCTGTCCCATATTTGTTACCTAAAGCTCAAGAGCAAGCCGCGCGTAATTAAGTTCCACCCGTCCACCAGCACAAACAAAAGAATTTTGAACGGCAGTGAAACCATGACCGGAGAGAGCATGAACATGCCGAGCGATAATAAAATATTGGAAACCGTCAGGTCGATGATGATAAACGGGATAAACAGCAAAAACCCGATCTGGAAAGCGGTTTTTAGCTCTGAAATCATGAAAGCCGGGATCAGGACGTAAGTTGGGACATCGTCCAGGGTTTTTGGGGTGGGGGTCTTGGCAAATTGGACAAACAGGGCCAGGTCTTTTTCGCGCGTTTGCTTGAACATGAACAGCCGCAGCGGTTTCATGCCAATTTCTATGGCCCGGGCCTGCGAAATTTTGCCCTGGTTATAAGGGACCAGCGCTTTTTCGTTGACGTCTTTCCAGACCGGCGACATAATAAAAACAGTCATGAAAAGGGCCAGGGCGGTGATTACCGTAGAGGGTGGGACCTGCTGGGTGCCCACCGCGGTCCTCACCAGGGAGAGCACAATGACAATCCGCAAAAAAGAGGTGACGGAAATCAAAAAGAAAGGAACCAGGGAGATCAGCGCGAGCGATAAAATCAGCTGGATGCTGTTGGAAAATTGGGGAGAGGTCAAAATAGCGTTGATATCCAGGTTTGGGCCGAGGGGGACTCTGGCGGCAGCCGCAGATCCCGAAAATAAAAACAATGCACCCAGACTCCATGCCGCAATTTTTTTCACTTTTTCCTAAGATCCTTTCAGTTCGTCAATGACCGCGACATTTTTGCTGGAAATTACCACCAACCAGCGGCGGTTTTCTGCGCGCAGGACGTACGCCGAAACCTGCGGTTCAATCCCCACTCGATCCTCTACTTCCAGCACTGTCCCCTTGCTTTTGATTTGCATTTTGGGCAAAAGATATTTGGAGATTACGTAAATCAGTCCCAAAACAATTAACAGCGAGAACAGCACTTGCATAATGTAGCCAAAAGTAACGATCGGCGTTTGATTTAAGTTCTGGCTTAAATTAATGGCCTCAACGGTTTTAATTAAATTAATGGCTTCGTAAGATGCGTTCATGGTTGGTAACTTATTTTATCAAAACGTTGGTGATGCGCAAGCCGTAATAATCGTCGATGGCCACCACTTCACCCTGGGCAATGAGCTGCCCGCCCACTTTAAGGTCCAGCGGCTCGCCCGCCAGCCGATCCAATTCAATAATTGACCCTTCAGATAAATCCAGCACTTCGCGCAGCGACATCTGGGTTTTTCCAAGCTCCACGTTTACCTGAACCGGGATTTCCCCTAACGCCTTGCCGGATAGTTTTGCGCCTTTTTCCCCTTCTTCCAGTTCCGGGAAGTGCACTTTTTTAACTTCCATTCTTACCCTCCTTAAAGGTTTTTGGGGGCGGCGTTCCCCCAACTTCTTTTAGCGAAAAACTGTCCAGCGACCAGTCCGCCTCATTCACCGAAGAATCTTCAAAGTTTTCCGGGGTGTCTTCTCCCAGCACGTCTTCGTCAAGTTCTCCTTCCCCTTCCTCTGCGCCTACTTCTTCCCCCTCTGGAAAACTTTCCTCAATCCCTTCTCCCTGAATTTTTTCTTCCGGTTCATCTTTGCCAATAGGATACTCTTCTTTTGGTTCCGCTTCAAGCAAAAAATCCTGATCAATTGATTTTATTTTATCGTTAAGAGTTTGGGATGGGGGCGCGGAATCCGCTTTTTCGGTGGTGGTTGCCTCCAGGGACGGGGACGTTGAGGCCAATTCTGCCGCGGGCGGTTTAACTTTGGTTTCAGTTAACAGCGGCTGGACTTTTACTTTTTCGTCTGCGTGCAGGCCCACAATACGCGCGACTAGCTTTTTGTCAATTTTGCCGGGTTGGGCCAAAAGGGTTATCCGGTCGCCGATTTTAATGGTAATGGCATGATCCAGCGTCTTATCCAGTGCGATGACGTCGCCAACTTCCAGTGATTGCAAATCTGTGGTGGAGAGAAATGTCCCGCCAACCATGGCCTCAATCGGGATATTTAGCTGGTTTAAAATTGAGGGAGGTAATTTGGCCAGGTTTAACGTCTTGGCGGCGGGTTTGTCGTTAACTTTACCGAGCAGGGTTTTTAAGAGTGAAGCCGGATACCCGATTGAAATTTGGGCCGGGGGGTTGTCATTTAAGGCAATGACAAGGTTAAATACCAGGAAACTATTGGATGGATTGACGGATGGGTCAATGGTTATTTCCGGCGAGCTGACAATGGACAATTCCGGTATGCCGATAGCTTGCTCGAAGGCCTCGGCAAAAAAGGGCGCAGTTTTTTTTAGGACTGATTCCAAAATTTCACTTTCCAGATCCGTTAGCCCCCGCATCCCAATTTCCGTATCCCGACTGCCCAGGGTGTAATTGACGATGGAGTTGGCCAGCGACAGGTCAATGAGCAGGATGGCATTGTCAACGCAGCCGGGGATGGAAATTTTTAATTGGACCATGGCCCCGGCGGAAGTTTTTAAAAAGCGCAGGTAATCGCTTTGTTCTCCGGAAATAGAGTAGAGCTCCCCGGCCAGCTTGAGCTCGGTTTTTAAGAAGTAAAGGAATTTGGTGATAAACTGGTAATGGATTTTGATGGCCTGGTCAAGATTGTCCAGCGAGAGTCGGTCAAACCCATAAAGCCCGGCGCGCACTTTTTTTGAAATGGGCTTGACGGGGCGATAAGTGGTCCAGTCCCCCAGCGCCGGCGGCATTTTAATTACCTTTTTGTGCGGTGTCCTTTCTGGTTTTAAGGTTTGTTTTTCGTTCATTTTAAATTAATTTTAACTAAGTTTTGAAATAAACCCGTCAATGATATCGCTGGCCATGCGGACCATGGTCAAGCTGCCGTTCATGGCGCTCTGGATTTCCTGCGATAATAAGGTTTGGGACATGTAGTTTACATTGGATGCTTCCAGATAGCGCGCCGAAATGGTGCCCGCGGCTCCACCCGGCAGGGCGGCCGAGGCGGCCGAACCAGAGGCCTCGGTTTCCTGGAAATTGGTTCCGGCAGTTTGCAGTAACCCGCTGGGATTGTTGAAGTAGGTCAAGGCAATCCGGAAACCCGTATCCGTTTTTACGTTTGTGAAAGTATTATCGGTGTATTCCAGTAAGTAACCGGAACTGTTAAAACTTAAATTATCGGTGTTATAGAGGTCGGCGGTGAGGTTGGTGATGGGGGTTAAGGTTGCCCCGGTTCCGTAAAATCCGTAGATCTGTGCGCCGGTGGTAGTAACCAAATTGCCGGAAGAGTCAATCGAAAAATCCCCGGAGCGCGAGTACTTGTAAGTGGCCCCGCCGTCGTCGGAAACCACAAATAATCCCTGGCCGGAAATTGCCAGGTCAAGGTTTGAGCCGGAATTAAGATCGCCCTGCGAAAAATCAACCTGCAGGTTAGCGATCCCCATTCCCTGGCCAAACTGCAGTGGATTGGTGCCGCCGCCGGAAGAAGCGCTGGCCGCCATTCCTTGATTCAAAATCCTTTCAAATAATGATTGGAACGACAGATCCAATCCCTTGTAGCCGCTGGTTGACATATTGGCGATGTTTGAAGTAATAATTTGCAGTGCGGCGTCTTCGGCAACAATTGCATTTTTGGCCTGACGGATCACATCTAACATAGGTGAACCTCCTGGTTAATTATTTTTGACGGAAACTAAATAATCCTTAGGGATGACGGTTCCGTCTACGTCGATTAGCAGCTTGCCTTTTTCAACCGAAATTTTAGTAACGGTCCCTTCTTTGATTTCTTTGGTGTTGGTCGGGTTAAAGTAAGTGACTTTTTTACCGATCAATTTGGCGCTGGCAAATACCAGGGAAGAAGCAGTGGAGGCGGAAGATGCTCCGGCTAAGGCAGCGGTTGGATTGCTGGCATTTCCGGCGAGGGCGGTTAGCGGATTGCTGGCGGAAGCAACGGATTGGTCGCCCCCAAACATTGAATTGTAGGCGGTTTTGCGGTCACCATTCAAAATATTGTTAAAGCTTTTATTTTGCGCTTCAGCCAGTGTTACCGCAAATAGTTGCGCGTTTG
>JBAZQH010000019.1:0-20518 GCA_041645285.1 Candidatus Margulisiibacteriota bacterium
TCCACTGGCAACAAATGGATCCAGCAGGTTTTCATCCAAGACACGGGATGGTTCCGCCAACAAAACCGTTTGATAATTTTCAACCGGAGGATAAGTAAAATGGTTTTTGCTGTAGGCCTCAATGGCAATCTGCAAAGTGCGCAGGTCTGCGCGCACGTGGGACACGCGCGCTTCATTTTGAAATCCTTTGACGCTTAACATCATTAAATTGAGTAAAATTGCGATGATCGCAATGACAATGAGGACTTCGACAATGGTAAACCCCTTCACCTTCATCTTTATTGTTCCTCAAACAAAACGCGGCCGGTCATCTCTGAAGGAATTTTCAATCCCAACAATTTCAAAATCGTTGGCGCAATATCCGCTAAAATGCCGGGGTGCAATTTTGTGCCGTCCGCCCCCCCCGCCAAAATAAAAGGAACCGGGTTAGTGGTGTGCGCTGTATAGGGCTGTCCGGTAACTTCGTCCTGCATCAATTCAGCGTTGCCGTGATCGGCAGTAATCAAAACCACTCCCGATTTTTCCAAAACGGCGGCCGCAACCTTTCCCACGCAAAGGTCTACCGTTTTTACCGCAATTTCGGCCGCGGCTAAAATTCCGGTGTGGCCGACCATATCACCGTTAGCATAATTCATGATCACAACATCGTACTTATCGGAAGCGATGGCCGCCAGGACTTTTTCTGTAACTTCCGGCGCACTCATCTCCGGTTGTAAATCATAAGTTGCAACTTTGGGAGATGAAACTAAAATCCGGTCTTCGCCGGGAAAAGGTTTTTCCACTCCGCCATTAAAGAAAAAAGTAACGTGGGCGTATTTTTCGGTTTCAGCAATGTGCACCTGACGCAATCCCGCATTACTGATCACTTCCGCTAAAATATTTTTTAAGTTCTGCGGAGGAAATGCAACCGGCGCATTAATTTTTATATCGTACTGACACATACACACATAATGCACTTTAGGCCAGACAGATCGAGGAAAGCCGTTAAAATTTGGATCGGTGAAAGCATAAGAGATCTGGCGGGCGCGATCGGCGCGAAAATTAAAAAAGATAAAAGCATCACCGTCTTTGACGACCGCACGGGGCACGCCACCGTCCATTATGACAGTCGGCAGAACAAATTCATCGTTTTCTCCCCTGGCATAAGCATTTTCTACCGCTGCTTCTGCACTGGATGCTTCCTGCCCAATCCCTCGCGTTAGAGCGTCGTAACCTTTTTGTACCCGATCCCAACGCTTATCGCGATCCATGGTGTAATAGCGACCCGCTACGGTGGCAACCTGCCCCACCCCAATTTCCTTAAATTTATTTTCCAATTGTTCAAAATATGTCAGCGCACTGCGCGGCGGGGTATCGCGCCCGTCCAGCAGAGCATGAATATAAACCTTTTTTATACCCTGCTGTTTGGCCAGTTGCAGCAGCGCATAAAGGTGGGTCATTTCAGAATGCACCCCGCCATCCGACAATAATCCCATTAAATGCAGGGAAGAATTGTTTTTCTTTACCGTTTCAATAGCTTTAAGAAATTCTGGGTTTTTAAAAAATTCACCGTCACGAATAGCTTTACTGATGCGGGTTAATTCCTGGTAAACCACGCGGCCGGCGCCAATGTTTAAATGGCCGACTTCTGAATTCCCCATCTGTCCTTCCGGCAAACCCACATCTTCACCGGAACAACCCAACTGCGTAGAAGGATATTTTTTAGTCAGCGCATCCAAGTTGGGCGTGCCCGCCAGAGCAATCGCGTTGGCATCACGCTTAGCGCGAATTCCCCAGCCGTCCATTATGATTAAAACTAAAGGTTTGGGTCGCATCATTTCTCCTAAAAAAATTGGAGCTGATCGGGATCGAACCGACGGCCTCGGCGTTGCGAACGCCGCGCTCTCCCAACTGAGCTACAGCCCCAAGCAAAGCTATTTATCTAAAAGGCAAGCCACGCCGGGCAGAACAATTCCTTCGAGAAATTCAAGCGAGGCGCCGCCACCAGTGGAAATAAACGTCATTTTATCGGTCAAGCCAGCTTTTTTCACCGCCGAAGCCGAATCGCCGCCGCCAATAATCGAAATGGCACCGTTGGCCGTAGCTTGCGCCACCATTTTGGCAATTTCAATTGTGCCTTTAGCAAATTTATCCATTTCAAAAACGCCCAACGGGCCGTTCCAGATAATTGTTTTCGCGGATAAAATCGCATTGCCAAATTTGGCAACCGTTTCCGGACCAATATCCACTCCCTGCCAGCCCGGCTCAATGGTGGTGCGCGGCACCACTCTCGTATCTGCATCCTCGGCAAATTTGTTGGCCACCACGTGGTCAATCGGCAGCAAAATTGGCACTTCTTTATCAATTGCCTTTTTCAAAATTTCCTTGGCTTCGCCGATCAATTCGGGCTCCACTAGCGAATCGCCAACCTCAATGCCGCGGGCTTTAAAAAAAGTATAAGCCATCCCACCGCCAATAATTAAGGTGTCCACCTTTTCAATCAGATTTTTCAGGACGCCGATTTTCGAAGAAACCTTTGCGCCGCCGATGATGGCGACAAACGGGCGCTTTGGATTATCCAGCGCCGAACCTAAAAACTGAAGCTCCTTTTCAACTAAAAAGCCGGCATAAGCCGGCAAATAATGGGCAATCCCTTCAGTGGAGGCGTGCGCGCGGTGGACCGTACCGAAAGCATCAGATACATATATATCTGCCAGCGCGGCCAGCTGTTTGGCAAAAGCGGGATCGTTTTTCTCTTCTTCCTTGTGGAAACGCAGGTTTTCCAGCAGTAAAACGTCGCCGCTCTTCAGTGCCGCCACCGCCTTTTCAACCTCAGGCCCAACGCAATCAGAAGTCATTTTTACTTCTTTGCCTAATAATTGGGTCAGGGCTTGTTGAACCGGGGCCAGGCTGAATTCTTTTTTTACTTCGCCTTTAGGCCTTCCCAGGTGGGAAGCCAAAATTACCTTGGCCCCTTTATCGATCAGGAAATTTATGGTTGGCAGAGAGGCCTTGATCCGTTTATCAGAAGTGATTTTCTGGTTTTCGTCCAGCGGGACATTAAAATCACAACGGACAAAAACACGCTTTCCCGTTAACTGCGCGGCCGGGATATCGGCAACGGTTTTTTTTGCCATAACTGCCTCCTCCAGCAATAATGTCGGCTATAATTTTGCCGCAATTAATTTCAAGAGATCAACTACCCGGCAGGAATAGCCCCATTCGTTATCGTACCAGGAAACAACCTTAAAAAAGCGTTTTTCGCCTTTCAGGTTATTTTGCAAGGTTGCCAGTGAATCATAAATAGAAGAGCGGTCATCATGAATAAAGTCGGTGGAAACCAGCTCTTCCGCGGTCACGCCCAAAATCCCTTTAAGATAAGTTTGGGATGCCTTTTTCAACAGGGAATCAATTTCTTCAATGGAAGTATCGCGTGTCGCACGGAAGGTTAAATCAACCACCGAAACATCCGCCGTCGGAATACGGAAAGACATACCGGTCAGTTTACCTTTGGTGGCCGGCAAGACTTCTCCTACGGCTTTGGCCGCCCCGGTGGTCGAAGGAATAATATTGATCGCCGCCGCTCGGCCGCCCCGCCAATCCTTTTTGCTTGGTCCGTCTACCGTTTTCTGCGTGGCGGTGTAAGAGTGAATCGTGGTCATTAAACCAGTTTCAACTCCAATGCCTTCTTTTAAAATTACGTGCACCAGCGGGGCCAAACAATTGGTAGTGCAGGAAGCATTAGAAATGATGTGATGCTTGGCGGAATCGTATTCACTGTCGTTGACACCCATAACAATGGTTTTCACTTCGCCTTTGGCCGGCGCAGAAATTACTACTTTTTTAGCGCCAGCCGCCAAATGCCCTTTGGCTTTTTCTGAATCGGTAAAAAGGCCGGTGGACTCAATTACAATTTCCACACCCAAATCTTTCCAGGGAAGCTGGGAAGGATCTTTGGTGGCGGCAACACACTTTATTTTGTCGCCGTTAATTACCAAAACATCATCCTCGGCCGCCGCCGGACTGCTTTTTTCGGTAGTGATAGTTCCGGAAAACCTCCCATGGATTGAATCGTAACGCATTTGGTACGCAAAATATTTTGCGTCAGTTGAGACGTCCACCACCGCCACCACTTCAATCTCTTTTCCCAAGACCCCCTTATCCACCATTGCACTGATTACCTGCCGCCCGATCCGCCCGAAGCCGTTGATGCCAACCTTTACTTTACCTGCCATGTTTCCCGCTCCTTTCTAAATTTTGCTTAACCTTGAGACACAACAATCAAGAATTATACGGAAAAAATGCATAGGGCGCAACCCTTAAAAAATAGCCATGTTATAATACCGCAATCATGGAAGACCACTCCTGGAAATCAATCATCTTCGGTGCCGGCGCATCCATTATCCTGTTGTTGGTCACTTACTTTTTTGTCACGTCCAAAACCGTGGATTTCTTAAACCGGGGGGCACCCGAACGCGTCATCGAATTTACTAAACCGCACGTAGTGGGCAGATGCGGGATGCAAAAGGACTGGGAATTAACCGCCCAAGCGGGCTGGTCAACCAGAAACCAGGACACCACTACCTTAACCGGCGTCACGAACGGACTGGTTTTTGAAAAAAACACGCCTACCATCCGAAAATTATTTGCCGATGAAGTAAAAATATCCAGAATCTCCAACCAGGTGGAAGCCAATGGATCACCCCTGCAAGCAGAAATTGACCTGCACCGCGCTACCCAGCAAAAATCAAACCGCCGTCCCAAATTTGCAAAACTATCCGCCGCACAAATCAAATACAGCAATAGTGATAAAATCTCTGAAGTTTTTGGCGGCGTGCGGATTATCGACGGAAAAATCACGATCCGCGCCGATTATATGCGGGTCAATCACCGCGACAAGACCGCCGTAATCAATAAAAACGTTTGGGCCACCAAAGGGCAGTTAACGCTATTTTGCAACGAAATGCAGGCCCGCCCCACAGACGAAGAATATGATGCATACGGCAACGTCCGCATCACCTTGGTTAAAGGAAAAGAAGTTACCCGCATTACCGCCGACCGTGCAATTTTCAAACAAAAAGACAAAGAACTGGTGGAAATTTATGGGAACGTAAAAATTGTCCATCCGCGCCGCGTGGCCGCCGCCGATGCCGCCATTTATGATGAGAAGTCAAAAGTGATGACCCTGCACGGCAATATCCAGACCGTGTTTGAAAAAGCAGAGAATTATTTAACTCCAAAAACCCTGGCAAACCTGGATAACCCGGACGCGCGTAAAATATTAAAAGATAAAATATATTTGACCAGCAAAGAAATGACCATTTTTACCGAATCCGATGACGCCCTGGCAAGCGGTGAAGTATTAGTCACCCAAAATACCCAGGAAGCCAGGGCCAACTCCGCCTGGTACCGCGACAGCGAAGAAAAGCTTTACTTAAGCGGCAATGCATCCTTAAAAAAAGAAAACAAGTGGATTGGCGCAGATAAAGTAGTGATTTACATCCCGGACGAAATTTTTGAGGCCGTCGGCAGTGTCCGCACTCGGTTTATCTTGAAAAAATAAGCCCGCCTAAAAAATCAATTTTTCTCGGCGCATCGCAATTGATTGCAAAATTCCAATACAAGATAAGTTTACCACCAGGGCGCTGCCCCCAAAAGAAAGCAGCGGCAGGGGAATCCCCACAATTGGCAGCAACCCCATGGTCATGCCCACGTTTACAAAAATATGGAAAAGATACAAGCTGGCAATGCCCGCCGCCAAAAGCTGGCCAAAAATATCTCTGGCGGAACAGGCAAGGTAAATCATCCGCCACAACATCACCAGAAATATGCCAAAAAGGATACCGCTGCCCAAAAAGCCAAATTCTTCGGCTACGACAGAAAAAATAAAATCGGCATGCTGTACGGGAATGAACTGCATTTGAGTTTGCGTCCCCTGCAAAAAACCCTGCCCCAAAAACATCCCCGCCCCCACCGCAATTTTGGCCTGCAAAGTGTGGTAGCCGGCTCCCAGCGGATCCACCGCCGGATTTAAAAAAGTTACCAACCGCTGTTGCTGATATTCCTTTAAGAGCGACCAGACGTAAGGAAAAGCCAGGCCGGCGGCTACGTTCAATACCATGACCACCACAAAATTAAACCAGGACATCCGAAAAAAGGAAAGGATTAAAAACAATAATATAATATAAAGTATCCACAGCACCAAAAAACGGCACAAAATAATGCTTAACAAGGGAGTGAAAAAAATTACCAGATATTCCCATGAAATCCGGCAATAAATCAACATCCCCAGGGTGATGGCCACGATCACCAGTGCCGTGCCCAAATCGGGCTGTTTAAAAATAAGCAAAAAAGGGATCCCGGCTAAAACCAGCACCGGTAAAATTTCTTTGGCCTGGTTAATTTTCCCAATCTTATCCTTCATGAAAGCCGCCAGAGAAATAATCATGACCAATTTTGAAAACTCGGACGGCTGGAACTGCAGTGGTCCCAATACCAGCCAGCGCTGTGCGCCCAGCGCCGTAGAACCAAGAAAAATTACCAGCATCAGCAGGCCCAACATTAATGGATACAATAGCCAGGTCACCTTTTGCAAATGTTTATAATCCAGATAAGAGAAGAAAAACAAGAAAAGTCCGGCCACCACTAGAGAAAGGAAATGCCGGTTCATGTACTTAAATAAACTTCCTCCTTTCAATTCCACGGCATGGGTAGCCGAGAAAATTGCAAAAAAGCCAATCACCAGCAGTAGCAAAACACAAATCCATAGATAAAAATCTGACATGCGCAGCATGCGGAAATTAATGAAGTTAAGCATGGCCGATTAGCTTTCTAGGGCAGTTAAACAAGCCCGCGCCTTGTTTTGGGTTTCCACAAATTCTTTTTGAGGATTGGAATCGGCCACAATCCCGGCCCCCGCCTGCACGTACGCTGTTTGGCCGGAAACCACAATTGTGCGGATGGTAATACAACTGTCCAACCCACCGGAAAAATCAAAATAACAAACACAACCGGCGTAAGGGCCCCGTCGTGCCGGCTCTAATTCATCAATAATTTCCATCGCACGCACTTTCGGCGCGCCCGAAACCGTCCCCGCCGGGAACGAGGCACATAAAAGATCAACCGCATCTTTGCCCCGCTTCAATTTGCCAACTACATTGCTGACAATGTGCATCACGTGCGAGTATTTTTCTACCGCCATCAATTCGGTGGTCCTAACGGAGCGATAATCGCAAACCCGGCCCAAATCGTTGCGGGCTAAATCCACCAGCATGATGTGTTCGGCACGCTCTTTGGCATCCGCCAAAAGCTCCGCCGATAATTTTTGGTCTTCCGTCGCGTCTTTCCCCCGCCGCCGCGTCCCCGCAATGGGCCGGATGGTGGCCGATCCTTCCTCCAACCGGACCATGACTTCAGGAGAAGCGCCAATTAAACGTTGTTTATCAAAAGAAAGATAAAACATGTAAGGAGATGGGTTAATGGCGCGCAGAGCACGATAAACATTAAACGGATTGGCGGAGGTCTTGGTTTTAAACTTTTGCGACAAAACAACCTGGATAACTTCACCGTCGCGGATATATTTTTTAGCCCGATTAACCGCCGCCACAAACGCGGGACGAGAAAAGTTGGAGGCAACCGGTAGTTTTTGCTTGTGCCCGGAAAAATCCAGCGCGCCCAGTTTAACCGGACGGGACAATCGATCGGTTAAAGCTTTTATTTTTTGACAGGCCTGGGTGTAGGCGCGCTCCGGAGATTTTCCTATAAACACATTGGCAATAACAATGATTTTATGCGCCACCCGATCAAAAACCAAAAGCGTGTCCGCCAGCATCAACTGGATATCGCACAAATCATCTTTGGCTTTCGGCCGGTCAGGAATCTTTTCAATGAAACGCACATTATCGTAACCAACGTAACCCACCAGCCCGCCATGGAACCGCGGCAAGCCCGGGACTTTAACCGCCCGGTATTGTTTAAGCAGTTTTTTTAAGATCACAAAAGGGTTGCCGCGCAAATGTCGGGTTTTCTTACCTTCAATAATTTCCACTAGGTCGCGCCGGGAACGGAAAATCAGCGCGGGGCGATGTCCCAAAAAAGAATAGCGCGCGATATTTTCGCCGCCTTCCACACTTTCCAACAAAAACGAATAGCGGTCAGCAATCTTTAAGTAAGCCGAAACCGGGGTTTCAAGGTCGGCCTGAATTTCGGTAAAGACCGGAACCACGTTGCCGGTTTTAGCCAACTTTAAAAACTCTTTTTTATTTGGATACATGCTTGAATTCATCCCACAACAATTTTACCGCTAAAAAGATAATAAATCCTCCGAAAATGCGCTTTAATTCAGCCGCCGGTAAAACATTGGCCAACATTGCTCCGCCCACCGCTCCCACCGCCGCCCCACCCACCAACTGCCAAAAATTCTCAATTCGCAAATGCCCCAGCTTATAATATCCCCAGGCTCCCAACGCCGCAGTGGGAATCATGACCGCCAGCGATATGCCCTGCGCCTGGTGCTGGGTTAAACCCGCCAACATTACCAGCGCCGGCACCAAAAGCGTGCCGCCGCCTACCCCTAACAATCCGGAGAGAAATCCGGTCAAGATGCCAACTAGCATTATTAATATGTCAGACATAATTTTATCAACCTATAATTAGTTTGATGCCTACCAAAAATAAAAACACGGCATAAATCAAGCGCAGTTTATCCGGCGAAAGCTTATTCGCAAACCCCGCCCCAAAGTAAGCCGCCCCCATGGCGAAAATTGCAATCCACATCGCCAAACTCAAATCAAAATTTCCATGAAAAGCATAAACTGAAGAGCCCACCAGTGCGGTCGGAACAATTAGGGCCAGCGAGGTACCGTGGGCTTGATGTTGAGTCCGGCCAAGGAAAAATATCAGCGCGGGGACAAATATAATGCCGCCACCCAACCCCAGCAGGCCGGAAAGGAAACCGGCGGATAGGCCCACTATAATTGATTTGAGGTTAGTGGGCATGATACTTCACCCCTACCCCCTCAGCATATAACTGATCTTCCGGTGTAGTAATCTTAAGGTTATAACACGATCCCTTCACTACACGTACCGGATGCCCCATTCCCTCCAAAAGCATCGCGTCATCGGTAACATCAATTATTCTGCTCGCCGCCCGCGCGTAGGCCGCTTTCAATAATTTGAATTTAAAACCTTGTGGCGTTTGGGCCGCCCAAAAATGGCGGCGGTCGGGTGAGCTGACGACTTTACCGCCTTGCACAATTTTCAAAGTATCTTTTACAGGAGTAGCCACCAAACAGGCACCGTATTTTTGCGCGCCGCGGATTACGTCTTTGATTTCTTTTTCCGAAACAAACGGCCGCGCACCATCGTGCACCAAAACGATATCGCACGGAAAATTGATTGCCGCAATGGCATTGGCAACCGAATCCTGGCGGCGTTTCCCTCCCACTGCTACCTGCCGAACTTTTTTAATTTTTGTTTTCTTTAGCCACCGTTTAAGCTCGGCAATTTTATCTGATGCCACTACTACAACTATGTCATCAATGCTATCCGCCGCATCAAATTTTTGGATTGTGCGGATAACCATCGGAAAACCAGCCAACATCAAAAACTGTTTGCCACCTTTAACTCCCATGCGCGTACCTGATCCGCCGGCTGCTATAATTGAGCAAACTTTTGTTTTTTTCATATTAATCCGCCTTGGTTAATAATTCGTAACCATCTTTTTTTACTAACACCATATCTTCAATTCGTACCCCACCATAACCTTTAATGTATACTCCCGGCTCAATTGTAATTACTTCATTGAGTCGCAATCTACGCCGGTTTTTTGGCGATATCTTTGGGGCTTCGTGCACTTTAGTCCCAATCCCGTGCCCCGTCGTATGGATAAAATAATGGTGCAGGTCATGTTTTTTTAGATAATCACGCGCTGCAGCGTCCACCGTATAGCAGGAAACGCCGACACGCACCAGTTTTAGCGCAGCAGTTTGCGCCGCGCGCACAACCCTAAGTAAAAATTTCTGCCGCTTAGATGGCTTGTTCCCTACCACCAACGTACGCGTATAATCAGAACAATACCCGTCGAGCAACGCGCCGTAATCCAAAACCACCAATTCGCCGCGTCTAATTTTCTTTCGCGATGCATGGCCATGCGGCAACGCGGATCTACGGCCGCTGGCAACAATAATCCGGAAAGAGTGCCCATGCATTCCATGCTCTTTTAATTTTTGTTTTATAAATGTCGCTACCGCCAGCTCGGTCATGCCGGAAGCCACAAATGTTTGCAAGCTCTTAAAAATAAGAGGGAGAACGTGAGCCGCGCGGCGCAGGCGATTCAATCTTTTTCGTTGCATGCAATTCTACTTTAACAAATTAATGGCGGCCTGCAACCCCAGCTTATAACTCTCCACCCCAAAACCCGCAATCTGGCCGGTCGCCACCGGGGCGATCACTGATTTATGCCTGAATTCTTCGCGCGCATAAATATTGGAAAGGTGGACTTCAACCGTGGGAATATTTACTCCTGCAATGGCATCGCGGATCGCCACACTGTAATGCGTGTAACCGGCCGGGTTGATCACAATCGCGCCCACCTGCCCTCTGGCGGAGCCGATTTTATCCACAATTTCGCCTTCAGAAGAGCTTTGTAAAATATCCAGCTCCACTCCCTTATCTTTTGCAATTTTCTTTAGTTCCGCATCAATTTCTTCCAACGTAAAATGGCCGTAAACATCCACTTCGCGCTCTCCCAACAGGTTTAAATTGGGCCCGTGGATCACTAATATTTTTTTTAACATAAAACCACCTTTGTCTGAAACTTTAGATGCAGAGATTATACCATAAAATCTCGGGCGGATAATATGCTATAATCTCCCCTTGTGAAATCCAAAAAGGCCGAATCCTTTCTATATAATACCCTCAAAGACCGCGCCAAAACGCTGGTGCTGTTATTCATTGCCTTATCCGCCGTCTTTTGCCTGGTGCTGTTCCGGATCATCCTCACGCTGCCCGACGTGGAAAAAATTTCATCCCTGACCCCGGCCGAATCCACTATTTTTTACGCCGTCAACGGCGACGAAATTGCGCGGCTGCACGAAGAAGAAAACCGGCAAACCGTACCACTGTCAAAAATTTCCCCTTACCTAGTGCAATGTGTACTGTCCACCGAGGACTCCCGCTTTTACCAGCACCACGGCATTGATTTTTCGGGAATTTTTCGCGCGCTGTTAACCAACTTAAGGTACGGCCGCATGCAACAGGGCGGCAGCACCATTACCCAGCAGCTGGCGCGCAGTTTATTTTTAACGCGACAAAAAACCCTTACCCGCAAACTGGCCGAAGCCATCCTGGCGCTGGAAATTGAAAAAAAATACACAAAAGAAGAAATTTTAGAGTTGTATTTAAACAATGTTTACTGGGGCCACAATGCTTACGGGATTGAGTCCGCCGCCAAACTTTACTTTGGCAAACCCGCCCAAGACCTGGATTTGGCCGAATCCGCCATGCTGACCGGACTGCTGGAAGGTCCGGAAATATATTCTCCCTATAAAAACCTGGCGCTGGCAAAGAAAAAGCAGGACTACGTTTTGTCCCGCTTGGTGGCCGGCCAGATAATTTCACCGCAAACGGCGGACGAAGCAACCCGCGAGGTCTTTGTTTTCCCGCAAAGCCGCCGGGCGCAATTTGGCCACATTGCCCCTTACTTTGTCAGCTACCTTTTAAAATACCTGACTGACAAATACGGGGAAGAGTTGGTTTACCAGGGCGGGCTGAAAGTTTACACCACGCTTGACCTAAACATGCAAAAGGCCGCGGAAGAAACCATTTCCACCTTTGTCGAGAAAGAAGGGAAAATCTACAATTTCAGCCAGGCCGCGCTGGTAGCAATTGATCCGCGCACGGGATATATCAAAGCCATGGTGGGCGGCGCCGATTATTCGGAAAGCAAATTTAACCGCGTCACCCAGGCCCAACGCCAGCCGGGATCATCCTTTAAACCTTTTGTTTATACTGCCGCCATGGAAGCGGGATTATCTCCCGGGACCATTATTATTGATGAGGAAAAAAGCTGGCGCGTGCCAATTTCAAAATGGACGCCGCTGGGCCGCTGGACTCCCCAAAATTTTGACAAAAAACATTACGGCGCGGTAACAATGCGCCAAGCCCTGGAGCTTTCGCTTAACGTCCCGGCAATAAAATTAATTGAAAAAGTGGGCGTGGGTAAAACCATTGACGTGGCCCACCGGATGGGAATTACCAGTCCCCTCTCCCCGGTTCTGGCGCTGGCGCTGGGGGCTTCGGAGGTAAACCTGCTGGAAATGACCAGTGCCTTTGGGGTTTTTGCCAATTCGGGTATCAGAGTGGAACCGGTAGCCATCATTAAAGTTATCAACCGCCAGGGCAAAGAATTGGAACACTACCGTCCGATTGAAAAAAAGGCCCTGAGTCCCAACATTGCCGCCGCTATGGTGGATATGCTGCGTGGGGTATTGACCCGCGGCACCGGTTATAAAGGCCGGATTGCCCGCGACGCCGCCGCCAAAACCGGCACCACCCAGGATTTTAAAGATGCCTGGTTTATTGGTTTTGTGCCGCAATTGTCGGCCGGGGTTTGGGTAGGAAATGATGACAATGCCCGGATGAAAGGCATCGCCGAAGTGGCGGTTTGCCCGCGCATCTGGAAAAATTTTGTGCAGATCGCCTTAAAAGACGTCCCGGCGCAAAATTTTCCCGCCGTGCAGGGTATGGTCTCGGTTAATGTTTGTCTTGATTCAGGGCAACTGGCAACCGAAGCCTGCCCGCAAAATCGCGTAAAAACGCTCACCTTCTGGAAAAACCGGGCCCCCAACGAAAGCTGTCAGATACACTTAAAAATTAATGAAGACGCTAATAACCCGGAACTATTGATCAACGAACCGCCGCCGGAAGGATACTTAATCAGATGATAAAATTTGGCACTGACGGCTGGAGAGCCGAAATCGGGAAAGATTTTACCTTTGATAACGTAGCGATGGCAGCCCAAGCGCTAGCTCAGCACGCCCAGGACTGCTTTGATAGCGCCAAACCAATCGTGGTTGGTTATGACCACCGATTTTTGTCGGAAAAATTTGCGGCCGTCGCCGCCGAAGTAGTTTCGTCCAATGGCATTAAAACTTTACTGTTTGATTCTCCCGTTCCGTCACAACTTACCTCCTTTGCCACCAAAAGCTTAGGGGCATCGTTTGGCATCATGCTGACCGCCAGCCATAACCCCCCTAACTGGAACGGCTTTAAAATCAAAGAAAATTACGGCGGTTCCGCCCAGCCCGAAACCACGCAAAAAGTTGAAGCGCTGTGCCAAAAAATTTCGGATGGTCAGATAAAAATTTTGCGCGGCAATAAAAAACTCATTGAAAAGCTGAATTTCAAGATCCCCTATTTTAACCACCTGCAAACCCTGATTGACCCCAAATTAATTAAAAAATGTACAGCCAAAATCATCATTGACCCGATGTTTGGATCCAGCGCCGGCCTGCTGAAAGAATTTTTAAATCGTTTGGGGGTCGAGGCCGACCAAATCAGGGGCAACCGTGACCCCTTGTTTGGCGGGATCAATCCCGAACCCCTGCCCATTAACCTGGCCCCGCTGAAAGAAGAAATTGAGGAAGATCAATTTAATTTTGGCAAAAACATAATCGGCATTGCGCTGGACGGGGACGGCGACCGCATCGGGGGAATGGATGAAAACGGGGAATACCTAAGTTCGCACAATATCTTTTCGCTGCTGTTAAAACACCTGGCGGAAAATAAAAAACTCCCCGGAGACGTGGTCAAGACCTTTAATATCAGCCGCCTGGTTGATAAACAAGCCCGGGGTTACGGGAAAAAATTATTTGAGGTGCCGATTGGTTTCAAGCACATTGTCAAATTGATGCTCTCGCAAGACATTTTAATCGGCGGCGAAGAATCCGGCGGGATCGGGATTGCCGGCCACATCCCCGAGCGCGACGGCATTCTTTGCGGGCTGTTATTAATCGAACTGCTGGCCCATGAAAACCGTCCGGCGCGCGCCATTTTGGATGAAATTATGGAAAAATACGGCCGCTTCTATTACAACCGAATTGACCTGCATTTGGATCGCGCCAAAATTGACGCCTTGGTGCAAAAACTAAAAAATGATCCGCCGAAACTGCTGGCCGGAAAATCGGTGGTAAAAGTTGAAACCCTGGACGGGATTAAACTTAATTTTGAAGATGAGGCCTGGATTTTATTCCGTGCTTCCGGCACCGAACCCTTAATCCGCATTTACTGTGAGGCGCGCTCCATGCCGGACGTTGATCTGATTTTAGCTGGCAGCCAGAAACTTATTAGGTAGTAGCTGACAGCTTATCTTTTGCTCCCCGCTTCCGACGTTGCCTTACCGTTGGCCTCGGCTTCAAACTTTTCTTTCTTTTCGATCCGACGGATTTCAGCCAGCTCTTGAGCGCGGGCATTACTATCCCCCAGGCTCAGGAAAGAGTCGGCCAGCTGTTGGCGGATGTCCTTACTATCCCCCGCCACAATTGATGCTTTTTTATAAGCGGCCAGCGCCAGGGACAGGTTTTGGGAGCGGTGGGAGGTTTTTGCCATGTCCTCATACAACTTTGCCAATATAATCTGCAGGTTGGCGTCTCCGGGATTTAATTCCACTGCCTTTAAGTATTCTTGCAATCTTAAATCCGGCTGGCCGATGGCCGCATAAGTATCTCCCAGTAAAAGGTGCAAATACGGATTGGTAGGATTTTCGGAAATGGCCTGCATAAATAAGGCAATCGCCTCGTTAATTTTTCCCTGTAAGCGATACCGGTACCCCTGCAGGAGCGGGTCATTAATTTTTATCTTGGCCTTGCTTTTAATATCAGAAAACCAGCGGTAAAACTCCCTTTCCTGTTTTTCGTTTAAGGCCGCAGTTTCAATATCCTTGGTTTCACCCTTAAACTTGCGCAGCCGAGAATCTTCCAGCTTTAAAATATGATACCCGTACGGGGTTTTAACCAATCCGGAGATCTCGCCTACTTTCAGGGAATAGGCCGCGTCTTCAAATTCCTTAACCATCATGCCCTTGGAAAAATAACCCAGGTCGCCGCCTTTTTTAGTGGTGCTCACATCCTCCGAGTATTTTTGCGCCAAAGCCGCAAAGTTGTCGCCTTTTTTCGCTAATGCCAGGACCGCGGCGGCCTTTTGCTGGGCTTTTGCATCTGCTTGCTTGGCCAACTTTTCACGCTCCGCTTCTTTGGAAACCGCCGGCAGAGCAACCTGGATCAAGATGTGGCTTACCCGAATTTCGCGCAAATCATCCGGCGTTACCTGCGCCCGGCTTTTGATTTTGGTAACCAGTTTCTGAATTGAAATCTCATCTTTAATGACGCCCCTAAACGAATTCATGTCCATGCCGTTTTGCTTTAAGGCCATTTCCAGTTCTTTTTTACCGGGTATATTGGAGGATTTCATGATTGAATTGATGGCTTGGTCAACTTCCTGCCCGCTGACTTTAACCTGCTTTTTGGCTTCATTTAACAGCAGGGTAAAATCAATGGTCTGGTCCAGGGCTAAACTCTGGAAATACATCATTTCCTGCGGGCTAAGATTGCGGGGCAGCGAGCGGGTCATCCGCCCCAAAATCTGGGAAAAACGCACCGGATCAATCGGCCGCCCGTTAACCGTGGCAATGTTTTTATCGCGCTTCCCTTCCTGGCTAAAACGGCTCACTCCCAAGCCATAAAATACCGAAGCCACAAACACCACCGCCACTGCCACAATAATTACTTTTACCCGTTTCCTTAAAAATGAAAGCATTCTTCCCCTCCTTATTTTTCTTTTAATAATTTGGAAACCGAAATATAACCTCCCAACATCCCCAAAAGCATCCCCAAAAACGCCACCATAAAGTAAACCAGACTTAACTGCCGCGGGTTGGTAACCACCGGCAAAAACGGCAAGGCCGAAGACAGACGGGCAGAGATAGCATCATAAGAAACTTTTAAAATCAAGATTGAAAAAACTCCGCCCAACGCACCGATTAAAATCCCTTCAATGATAAACGGCCCTCGGATATATGTGTTGGTAGCCCCCACCAGCCGCATAATTGAAATTTCGGTTTCGCGCGCCAAAACCGTCAAGCGGATGGTGTTAACCACAATCAAAAGTGTGGCCACCGTCAATAACAGCACCAGCACCAGGCCGCCGATGCGCACCGCTTCCACCAACATTTTGGTGCTTTCAAGGTAGGTTCCACTGTAACGCACATCCGTAACTTTATCAAACTTGGAGGCCTGCCGGGCAACTTTTTCCACCAAATCCGTGGAATCAACCTGCACGTTAAAGGTATTAGGCAAGGGATTATCATCCAGCACGTCTTCCAAACTGAAGCGGTTGCCGTATTTTTTTACAAAATCCTTCCAGGCCTCTTCTTTGGTAACGTACATGACTTTGTGAACCCCGGGGATGGCCGACAGCTGGATCTGGATGGCCGAGGCCTCCTTAGGCGTTAATTCATCCTGGATGTAAACCGACACGTCCATTTTAGCGCTGATCTCGCCGATGATATTTCCCAGGTTAAGGATTAAGATTAAGAAAAGGCCAAAAATTGTCAACGACACCATTACAATGCCCACCGCAATCATGCTCATCAGCCCGCTGCGCCGGAAACTGGTAAAGGCCTCAATAATAAAAAACTCTAGGTTCCTGAACAAATTTTTCTCCTAAACATTGCCCGGCGGGGGTTCGTTGTAAACGCCCAGCGCCTGGTCGCGAATCACGCGTCCGGCTTCCAGGGCAATCACCCGCTTGCGCATCAAATCCACCACACTCTTATTGTGGGTTGCCACCAAAACGGTAGTATTGCGCTTATTGATTTTATCCAGCAGCTGCAAAATTTCCCAGGAAGTGGCCGGATCCAAACTGCCGGTGGGTTCATCCGCCAGCAAAATAGGCGGATTGTTCACCAGCGCCCGGGCAATGCAGGCCCGCTGTTTTTCCCCGCCCGACAACTGTTCCGGAAAATGTTTAACCAATTTAAGCATGGAAACCAGTTCCAGCGCCTGCATGGTTTTCCGGCGGATTTGTGACCGGGGGCAACCGGTTACCTGCAGGGCAAACGCCACGTTTTCAAACACCGTTTTGCGGGGCAGCAGCTTATAATCCTGAAAAACCACGCCGATATTGCGGCGCAGGTACGGGACTTGATGCGGCTCTAACTTTGCGATATCAATTTTATCTACAATTACCTGCCCCTTGGTAGGCAGTTCATCCCGGTAAAGCAATTTCATTAAAGTGGTTTTGCCCGCTCCGGATGGCCCTACCAAAAAAACAAACTCTTCTTTACCAATGTGGACCGAAATATCGTACAGGGCACCGGCCCCGTTAGGATAAGTTTTGGTTACAGCAATCAGTTCAATCATGATTTATTCGTACAGCGGAAATTGCCGGCACAACTGCGCAATTTGCCCTTTTACCTCATTTTTTATTTTTTCGTCCGCGGGATTAGATAAAATCTTACCAAAAAGCGAAGCAATGAGTCGCATTTCATTTTCCTGCATCCCGCGCGTGGTCAGCGCCGGCGTCCCCACCCGAATACCGGAAGTAACAAAGGGGGTTTCCGGGTCAAAAGGAATAGTATTTTTATTAACTGTAATGCCCACTTCATCCAAAACTTTTTCCGCAACTTTGCCGGTCAATTTTTTTGAGCGCAGATCAACCAAAATTAAATGATTATCCGTCCCGCCGGAAACCAAACGAAAACCATTGGCCAGCATTGCCTCTGCCAGCGCCACCGCGTTTTTTACAACCTGCTGTTGGTATTTTATAAATTCTGGCTTTAACGCTTCTTTCAATGCCACCGCCTTGGCCGCAATTACGTGCATCAAGGGACCGCCCTGCGATCCCGGAAAAACGGCTTTATCAACCTGCTTGGCATATTCGGTTTTGGTTAAAATTATCCCGCCGCGCGGGCCGCGCAAGGTCTTGTGCGTGGTAGTGGTAACCACGTGCGACATGGGCACCGGAGAAGGATGTAAATTTGCTACCACCAGGCCAGCAATGTGAGCAATATCAACCATCAAAAATGCTCCCACGGCATCACAAATTTCACGAAATTTAACAAAGTCAATAATCCTCGGATAAGCCGTGGCGCCGGTCACAATCATTTTAGGCCGATGATCTTTGGCCAGCTGCTCAAGTTGCGCATAATCAATGCGTTCGTCTTTTTCGCTTACGCCGTAAGGCACAAACTTAAAATACATTCCGGAAATATTGACCGGACTGCCGTGCGTCAAATGGCCGCCGTGAGACAAGTTTAAACCCAAGACTGTGTCGCCCGGCTTGATGAAAGCTAAATATGCGGCCATATTTGCCTGTGAACCGGAATGCGGCTGAACATTGGCATGCTCGGCTTGGAATAGTTGTTTGGCCCGCTCGATTGCCAGGTTTTCAACAATATCCACACATTCGCATCCGCCGTAATAACGCTTGCCCGGGTAACCTTCAGCATATTTGTTGGTCATGACACAACTTTGCGCCTGCATGACCGCTATAGAGGTAAAATTTTCCGAAGCAATCATTTCCAGTTTATTGCGCTGGCGATCCAGCTCCAAATCCATGGCCCGCGCCGCTTCTGGATCAATCTTTCTAACTTCGTCAATACCAAAGTGCATCTTTATCTCCTCACCTGCGTAAAACTTTTATTTCCCCTCTATCCGGCCGCTTTAATACTGAAGCCGAAGAAACTGAAGAATATGAGATGGCTTCGGGGGTAACACAAAAATCATCCACCATCCAGCCGCGAAAACCATTATACAACTCATCCACCGTATTAAAATAAAACCTGACTTTTATAACATTTCCCACGTAAGACGTCAAATCAAAACTGTGTTGAACCCAGCGCCCGGCCAGATTGTATCCGCCGGAAGTATAGGCGCAGTAGGCCTCGCGGGAAACATTGGGGTCGTTGTACGGGTTCAAAACCGCCAGATCCGAAAAGAATCCGCCGTTGATTGAAATTTGCACTTTCATCTGATCATAACCGGTAGCGGCATTGACGCCTTCAATTTCCCACCAGGTCCAAAAACTAAGCGTCGCGTAAGCATAACCGGAAATATCAATACTGGGAGAATCCAGATAACCATAATTATAAGGGTATGCAGGATCGGACGTTCCGCCGGACAAATCCAGATCGCCCGTCTTTTGCACCGCAATGTAACATCCCCGGGCATCCTGCTCTGCCATTTGACCGTACCAATAATAATAATTATAAGAGTGGGCCAGCGGCAGTTTGCCGAGTGTCGAATCATAGTCAGGAAGAGTGACGTATTCCGGCGCCAAATTATCTCTGCTATCGTACGCGTAATCCGCTAAGTAGCGCTGCCATTGTGTGTTATCAAAATTGCTGCTGGTCGTCCAACCTTTATCGGTTTCAAAATTATCAGACCAGCCCACCGCCTCTGACGTGCGGGTCAAATACACTTCGATGGTGGCGGTGGCACCGGCATAAACCGTGCCCTCTCCGTAATTATTTAAATAACCATTGGCATACGCATACACGTGCGTGTGCCCCGCCGGCATGTTATATAAAGTATAGTAACCGCTGGTGCTGGTAGTAGTCTCAATGCCGCTGGCCGCCACCCGGGCGCCCGCAATAACTACCGCATCCAGGGTCCGGCAAACATACCCCACAATTGTACCGGTGGTGGTATTAGGAGTAAGCGCCAAGTCGCAAGTTACCGTTGATCCCGGCAGGACCGTCACGTGCCCGGTCGCGCGGGAATACCCTGAAGCCAGGGCCTCAACCGTAACCTCGCCGCTGGGCAAACTACTTAATGTATAATCACCGTTGCTGTCCGCCACGGTTGAAAAATAGGAACTCCAAACACTGGCATACGGAACGGCGCGGCCGGTGGAACTGTTAGTGATGGTCCCGGTTATATTCCCGGCCGCCGGCGTAATTGGAATAATTGCCGCAATCCAGCCAAACTGGTCAATCTGCGCCGTGATCGTATTTGAAGCAGAATGCGCTTCGCCGGTAGCAGTTATTAATTCCCATTGCAAAAGAGCTGTATTAAAACCATAAAAAGAAACATTGGTTCCGTCCGCCAGACCGGTTGAATTGGGGATGGAAAGCGTGGCCTCACGGGCTAAAGCAGCATCCGCAGGGGTGACATAAACAATGACCGCAATAAATTGATACCCCACCGGCGGAGGATACGGCGCCGCCACCAGCGGTACTTCGGTCAACTGGACATTAACAGTAGATGACAATGCCCCATCCGGAATTACCAACTGGATACTACCGTTAGTATTTGAAACCGTCCCACCGGAAGAATTAACCTGCGTAATTTTACTGTCTAAAGGAGCCAGGATGGCGGCGCTGGCGTAAGCCGTCTCCCCCCGCCCCAACGTAACCCCGCGGTAAGAAGTGGTATAACCGCTTTTTGACAAAGCCAAAATTTTGCTGCCGGCCGCAATTCTGGTCAACGAATAACTACCGTCGGAAAGGGTGTCGGTGGTGGAATTGTCAACCTGGACCGTA
>JBAZQH010000020.1:0-19996 GCA_041645285.1 Candidatus Margulisiibacteriota bacterium
TTACGCAGTTTTTTGCGCCGGCCGAGACCTCCAGTATTCCTCAACTTGTAGAAAAGCGCGACCTGATTGCCGCTAATTCGCTTTTCCTCATGACGCTGATGGGGGCCTCAATTATCGGGATTGGTTTGGCGGCACCGCTGACTGGATGGATGGGCGAAAAATCTCTGCTGCTTTTGGCGGCGGGGTTGCAGTTTGCGGCGGCGCTGGCTACGTTTTGCATAAACCTGAAGCATACGAAAATCAAAGTTGAATTTAGTGTAGTGGCGCTGATCAAAGATTTACTGGAAGGGTTTGGCGTTATCAAAAGTGAGCCGCTGGTGTCGTATTCGTTGTTTAAGCTGTTTTTTGCCACTTCAATTTTGGCTACCATCTGCCTGCTGGCGGTAAGTTTTTCGGAGCAAATTTTAAAGATTGGCGCGGCGAATTTTGGCTACCTGGTTTTTGCGGCGGGCATCGGGATGATTTTGGGCGGAATTTTTATCGGCAAATACAGCCATTATTTCAAGAAAGGGCAATTGGTAACGGTGGGGTTTTTGACGGCGGGGGTGGCATTGATAGCTTTGGCGGAAATGCAAAATTTGTGGTGGGTTTTGGGATTGGTTTTTGTTTTGGGGGCGGGTAACGCGTTTATTACCGCGCCGCTCCAGACCATTTTGCACGAAAATGTGCCGGCCAAACTGCAGGGCCGGGTGTTTGGCGTCCAAAACATGATTATCAATTCGGCTTTCACTTTTCCCGTGGTTATTTTTGGCCAATTGGCCGACATTTATGGGCTGCGGGCAATTATCTGGGTGTTGGGGGTTTTGGTTTTGCTGGGTGGTTTTTTTGACCGCTTCATTTCAAAATTTAAGGATGCCTGATGCCCGAACTTCCTGAAGTTGAAACAATCGTCCGCGGCCTGCGCCAAAAGCTTTCCAAAAGCAAAATTGCCAAGGTTTCCGTCCTTGATCCGCGTATTTTAACCAAGGTTTCAGCGCAAAAATTTATCCACGGGTTGGTTGGGAGAAAAATTGTCAGCATCGCGCGGCGCGCTAAATATATTATTCTTGAATTAAGCGACAAAAATATTCTGCTGGTTCATTTGGGAATGACCGGCGGGTTGATTTTTAAAAATGCGGGCCGGCGCGGGCAAGGTAATCCGCCGCGCGTTGCTTATCCCAAATTTACCAAGTGGTTTGCGCGCTTTCGTGACGGGAGCCATTTATATTATATTGATGCACGGCTTTTTGGCGAAATTCGCCTGACTGATGCAAAACATATTGCCGATTTGAATTTGCGCCTGGGTCCCGAGCCGCTGTCGAAAGATTTCAAGTTTGATGAGTTTTTTGCAAAGCTGCAAAAACGCAAAACCAATATCAAATCCCTGCTTTTAAACCAGCAGTTTTTATCCGGGGTTGGTAATATTTATGCTACGGAGGCATTGTTTTTAGCGGGCATTAGCCCGCTGCGCCGTGCCGACCGCCTGAAAAAAACTGAAGCCCGCAAACTTTTTGACAGCATTAAAAAAGTATTGTTGTTGGGCATTAAACACCGCGGGACCACAGTTGACAGCTACGTTGATGCCGAGGGCCGTGCGGGCGGGTTTCAAAGTAAACTGAAAGTTTATGGGCGGGGCGGGGAAAAGTGTTTTCGCTGCGGCGCCACCATCAAGCGGATTACGCTGGGGCAGCGGGGCACGTATTATTGCCCGGGATGTCAGCGATAGGCTTTGCGCGCGTGCGAGGATATTGCCTGAGAATATTAATCACTCTAATTCCAATATCTCCAGCTCTTTACCGGACATAATATTGATGTTAGTACTGCCGCATTTTTGACAGGTGGGGGAGAAGGTTTTTCCCGAAAACTCACTGCCGCATTTAGCGCAGGCGGCTTTTAGCGGGGAAATGGTCAATTCAATTTTTGCGCCCTTGGCGAGGGTGTTTGCCGCAACCATGCTAAACGCCTGCTCAAATTCGTCCGGATGGATCAAAAGCGTTTCCCCCGCCAATACCTTAAGCGCGCTGATTTTTTTTAGGCCCATTTTTTGCGCCAGGGGTAGGGCCTTTTTTAAAATGTCTTCCGCTAATCCGATTTCATGCATTTTACAATTTCCTTTGCTAAATTGGCGATGGCGGCCTCAATTTCGGAGCTTAACGCCTGCCCGAGGTTGGCTTGTTTGGGCTGGATGCCGATGATTATAACATTTGCCGGATGGTTTTTGCTCCCAACTTCAGATTGGATTAGTTCAAAAAACATGTTTAGGCCGGGGGAATGCGTGGTAAAGCCGTAATCTTTAATTTGGCCGGGCGCAAATTGTTTTATCTCTCCGGGCTGACCCCCAAAATCAATGGCGTCCGCCAGGAAAATGGTAGCCGGCCCCAGCTTTATAATTTTCCCGATATAATTTTCCGGGGTGATTCCGGCATCAATAAACTGCGCGGCCAGCGCGGGCGCCGCGGATGCCAGCAGTTCGATTAGTTTTGGCCCGGCGCCGTCATCGCCTTTGAGCGTGTTGCCGATGCCGACTACGACGATTGGTTTTGGCGGGGGCTTAAAATCAATAGGCATATTTGACATACTTAAAAACAGGCTCCCTGAAAAATATTAGTTAATAATATGAAATTTTAACTTATTTATGACGAAAGATAAATGTTGAATTTATTTCAAATGGGTTACTTGTAAAGATTATGAGGGAGCTTAAATGAGTGGATTTGCCGTAACTTATAATTCCTTGAATTTAGCATATATAGGACTGGGGACTAAACTGTTTGATCGGCAGAAAAGTAGTTTATTAGTTATTGGCAGCTATGAAGGGCCAAGGACAAATTTGGAGGTTAACCCAGAAAATTTGCCGGCAGTTTCAGAAACTTCTTCTGGCGAAGCTCAATTCAAGCTCGAGTTGCCGGCAAGCGTTCTCTATGTGCGGGAACAAGTCGATGTTGTTATTCCTCCTTTGTCCGGGGAGGCGGTTGCTGGCGGAGCGGTCAATTCGACAACTGAAGCGGTTTGGAAAAAGCCAGACGAAAAGATTGTCGTTCGAGGAGATTTGTTTATTAATAATATAGCTTCCCCTGACCAGGAAACGATGGTGGCAATTACCCCTTTTATAAAAACGCCGCCGTTTACATTTGGCCCGGTCAAGGAATTGCGTTTTCGGTTGGGGCCGGAATTTTCTCGTGACCTAACTGCGGGCAGCAACGCCCTGCTAATACGCACAAAAATCGAGGGATCGTTCGGCGATAATCCTTTTTGGTCAGGGTGGGGTATCCAGACGGATTTTCAAGCTAATATTGATGGTGATCCTGGTCATTCGGTTGCCGATTTGAGCGGTACTTATTTGTGGGTGGGAGGTATTTTATCGCAAGATCGTTTTATCGAATCTGGGATCTGGGTTGGTGGTGATGTTTGGAAGGGATTGAGAACAGCGCCGGCGGATGACCCGGCCATGTGTTTGTTAAGGGTAAAGGTAACGGGCGGAAAATCACAAGAAAATCGTTGGTGGCAATAAGCTTTTAAGAATGTGCCGATGGTATTTTATAGCTTAAAAATACAAATCCCTCTTCCCGGCCTCAATCTGTTTAATTTTTTCTTTTGTAATCCGCGCAATTGCGTGGTCTTTTATGGCGCTTAATTGTTTTTGTATTAATTGATCGCCCGGCGCACGCGTTTTTTTATCACCAAAATCTGTTAAGTATTCCTTATAAGTCAAAAGCGCATTGGGCAGGCAGTATTTTTGGATCAGCCCGGGCTTGGCGAGGTCCATGAAATCTTTTCCGGTCCGGCCGCGGCGATAGCAGGCCGTACAAAAGCTGGGGACGTATCCCATTTTGGCGATGTCCCGAATCACCTGCGCCAGATTACGGGTATCGCCCAGCGTAAACTGCGCGCCAGCGGATTGGGACGAGGCGCGGTCCTTTTTGGCGGTCGCGTAACCCCCCGGATTGGTCCGCGACCCCGCGCTGATTTGCGAAATTCCCAATCCCAAAAGCTGGTCGCGTAGTTTGGCGGTTTCGCGCGTGGACAAAATCAATCCGGTATAGGGGACGGCCAGCCGCAGGACGGCGATGATTTTCATAAAATCTTTGTCCGAAACCGCGTGCGGCGGCGAGGATGCCAGCGGCGCACCTTCGGCCGGCTCTAGCCGGGGGACAGATATTGTATGCGGCCCCACGCCAAATTTTTTCTCCAGATACTGCGCGTGCATCAGCAGCGCCAACACCTCAAATTTATAATCGTAAAGGCCAAACAAGGCCCCAATCCCTACGTCATCAATCCCGGCCTGCATGGCCAAATTGATAGCGCCAAGGCGGCGGTCATAGTATTTTTTGGGGCCGGAGGGGTGCATGGCGGCATAAGTTTGGCGGTGATAGGTTTCCTGAAAAAGCTGGTAAGTGCCGATGCCGGTTTTTTTCAGGCGCTTGAACTCATCCAGGGTCATGGGGGCGGCGTTTACGTTTAACCGGCGGATTTCACCGCAGGCAGCGTCGGCCGGGCCCGGCGCGCGGGTGGCATAAATGGTGGCAATGGTTTTTTTAAGGTAATCGATGCCTGAGGTTTTAGGGTCTTCCCCAGCGACCAAAAGGATGCGCTTGTGGCCTTCATTTTCCAGAGACAGGACCTCGCGCCGGATTTCTGCCTGCGAGAGGGCCTTGCGCAAAGCGTGCCGGTTGCTTCTCCTGAAGCCGCAATAGCAGCAGTCATTTATGCAGTAATTTGAAACGTACAATGGGGCAAAAATTACCAGACGCCGGCCGTAAATTTTTTCTTTGATTTGGCGCGCGGCAGAGAAGATTTTTTGCAATAGTTTTGGATCAGCACAGTTTAGGAGAGCGGCAGTTTCGGAAAGAGACAACCCCTTTAATTTAAGGGCTTTTTGGATAACTTGGTTAATTTTCCGGCGGGAAATCTTTTTGGCTTTTGCCAAAAATTTATTGATTTTGTCTTCATTGATGATTGTCTGCATAAAAACCTACAATTGATCGTGCAGAATAAAATGCGTAAAGTGAGCGTTCCCGGAATGTTGCCGATGTAATTATATCAAAAAGAAAGCAATTTGATAATTGTCGGAGCTTCCTCTGGCCCCACTTGTCCGGAGTGAAAATACTTGATAATGCCTTGCCGGTTGACTGCCACCACGTTGCTGTCCCGGGCCATGCCATAATCAATTGCCATTTGACCGTCCCAGTCGCCGTAGATTGTCAGTTTTTCTCTTTTGGTGGCGTCGATCAAATTATTTTTCCAGACCCAGGCAAACATGCCGGCGCCGGAGCAGTTCACCACCGGCAAGATAACGATTTGTGCTTTTTGCTTTGGGGACAGCGCGGCAAAAAGCGCATTTAGTTTGTTTTTTAGCGGGCGGTTGAGTTCAACCAAATCTTTGCTTTCATAAAGGATCAGCATACTTTTACCCTTGAACTGGTCCGAAGAGATGGTTTGGTTGTCGCCGGAAGTTATGGTGAAGGGTGGGGCAGGAGAATTAATGGGCAGGGGTGCGGCAAAAGCCAGACCAACCAGCAGTCCAAAAACGGCCAACAGCTCAATTAATAAAATTGTGGTTTTTTTCATGGTTAATTTCCCGGCCTTTCTTTTGGTTAGGGCTAAGGTTTTTCGACCAGCGCCCGGAGGGACTTTTTGTTTCATTATATCAGATCAAACAAGAAAACTAAGCTTGGGTGCGGGAATAAAAGTGGTGGGCCATGGCCAGCAGGGCGTTGGCGCTGCCAAAGCTTGAAGCAAAATAGGTTGGCCGGCTGCCAACCGGGAAAGGACTGCGCCATTGGGTAACAGGCAAAAAAACCGCTGGCCTGCTCGAGTGTTTTTCGAGGATATATTTTCCCCCGCCGGGCCCTTCCATTATCATAAAGAAGTGCGAAGCCCGGCTTAGGCCCAGGGAGGCTAATCCTGGCACATTGTCAGGCATTACCGGATCAGCTAAGCGTGCTTCGACTAAGGTTAAGTGTGGCAGGGCCGCAAATTCATCCCGGTTGATTGGGTGCGCGTAAGGAAATATTCCCAGGTGTTTCTGCAATTCAAGATCATCACTCAAAGACACATGTCCGAGCGCAACGAAATTTGCAAAAGCAGCAAAGCGGCGAAGATTTCTTGCAATGGTTAGGGTAGGTTGCATATGATAATGTTGCCAAAGCGCAAAGGCGGTAAGCCAGCACCCGTTGTCGGCGTTAAAGATTTCCCGGTCAGAGTTAATTGCCGCGACAATATTCTGCGGTGAGTAATGGGCACTTTCCCGCTCTAATCTTTCGATAATTGGAAAGGTTGGAGTTTCGACCGCCCGGACACTTTCAAGGTAAGCCGCGGCATTTGGCCTAAGGTCCTGCGGCTCTGCGAAAACGGAAGCGTTTCCCAGCCCAGCGTATCTGGTTTCGGTTAACAGGTGTGGCAGGTCTACCAGGCGCACATCAGCCACTCCACGGCCACAAACCAGCCGGACCCGGACCCAGCCGGCAAGATTTGGAGTGCGCGCGGCCTGGCGGTGCGCTAAACCAAAAGCATGTAAATTATAAATTTTTATTGGCATAACCTATAATGTTATGTCGACGAAATGATTAAATAATTGCAAAATATTTATGAGGAATAATTGGGCTAGAACATTTTTGCGATTTTCACCGCGGCCTCTGTGTCCACAAAATTGGCAGTGCCAATTTGAACGGCTTTGGCCCCGGCCAGGAAAAATTCTTTAGCGTCGTCCGCCGTCATAATTCCGCCCACGCCCACCACCGGGATTTTTACCGCCTGCGCAATTTGCCAAACACAGCGGACTGCAATGGGACGGATGGCTGGGCCGGATAGCCCTCCAACCCCCATGGATAATTTGGGTTTACCGGTGTTTACATCGAAGGCCATGCCTAGTACCGTATTGATAGCCGTGATAGCATCGGCGCCCGCCCCCTCGGCGGCTTTGGCAATGGCCGCAATGTCAGTTACGTTTGGCGTAAGTTTTACCAAAACCGGCGCGGAAGTGGCTTTTTTTACCGCGCGCGTAATTTGCGCCACCGCTTCCGGATCCACCCCAAACAGCATTCCACCGTGTTTTACATTGGGGCAGGAAACATTGATTTCAATGCCTTTGACAAAAGTTTCTTTGTCCAGCCGGCGAGCCAGTTCGGCGTATTCTTCAACTGATTCCCCGGCGATATTAATGATTACCGGAATTTCCAGCTGACGCAAAAACGTGCCGGCTTCTTCCAAAAACTTTTCCACGCCGGGATTTTGCAGGCCAATGGTATTGAGCATACCGGCGGGGGTTTCGCAGGTGCGGGGTGGGGGATTGCCTTCTTTGGATTTCAGCGTAATGGTTTTGGTGACCAGCGCGCCCAGTTTATTGATATCCGTAAAATTAGCGTATTCTTTGCCCCAGCCAAACGTGCCCGAAGCCACCATAACGGGATTTTGCATTTCGATGCCGGCGAGGGTTATTCCTGAAGATTTCATTATTGTTATTATACCCTTGGCGGCGCAAAAAATCATTTTTTGCCAAAAAATATTTAAAAAAGTGAAATCGGCCGGTCAATCTGTCGAATATAATATGGGGAGAAAATCAATGGCAAACGTGGAGAGAGTATTTAACTGGCCAGCCGGACTGGCCCTGCAACGCGCGAAAGCGCAGTTGCGGGCCAACGGGGCGATAATAGCCAGGTTTTATTATCCACCAGAATATTGCGCTGATGTTGTGCGTCATGGGCAAAGCCAAAGCATTGCTGCTGAATTGCGAGCAGGGAGAAGCGTTTTGATCCGTGGAGTTGGAGGAGCTGGGAAAACAACCGAGTTGCGTACTTTGGCCCGTATTTTTTCCCTCGAGGGAGCGCCCCCCTTTTTGGATTGCCAAACGGATAGCAGAATGATAGACGCGGTACCAGCCGCAAAAATTCACCCGGATTTTATATCGGCATTAAAGGAAGGCGTGGAAGAACGCGGCGGCCGAAGCGTATCCTCAGGTAGAGACGGTTTATTGTTTACGGCAGATTCTCCGGTGTATTTATTGATTGATGAAGCGACTCAAATGTCCGAGCGCTATTTTCGTTATCTTGTGCGGGCAACGCAAATGAACCCATTGCTTAGAATCGCTATGGTAATCCATTCTATCTATAATGTTGACCGCGAACATTCCATCGAAGAAATTTTTTCGGGCTGGCCGCAGCATGTTTTAGGCCCGGTTTCTTATGAGGAAATTGAGCAACACGTGATTGTGCCATTTGAAAACATGGAGCTGGCTGACCTCATGCGCCCTCTGGGAGCAACCATCATGAGATTTTCTGGCGGATTTCCCCTGGTAGTTAACTATATTTGCCTAAATGTTCTGCGCTGTATTGATAGGGCGGATACGCCAGAGCAGGCAGCAGTTGATATTAACCGGCTTTTTACTGGTGCGTTATGGTACGATCCGAGTGATGTTCGTTTTTTTACGAACCAAGTAAATTTACGGCTGAAGAAGCGGTTAACCGCAGGTGAGAATGAAGTAATGCAGGCCTTAGCAACGGGGGGGAGCGTGCCCGGCGGGAGGGAAGGTGAGCTGCAGCATCTTATTAAAATTGGTTTTGTTGCACGGGGAGAAGGTCGGGCGTGGGATGTGAACGGAGAAATATTGCGCTGGTCTTATACTATGGGACGTCGTGGATAATGTAAAAAAGAGGTAAGCCAAATGAGTCCAGTTGAATCCAACGGAAGTGTCCATCGGCGCAGCCGCTTTTGGGCATTTCCGGCAATTCCGGAAAGGGCACAGCTGGTGATGGAAGCTAGGAAGAGGGAGTTGGCGGGGAGGTTGTGGGGGGATGCCGCGGAATTTAAGGCTAGCGAATTTGACGATCGTGCTTGTACGGGATTATCTCGGGCATGGGGAACAGATAATCGTGACGCAGTAGCATATTTTTCTTTGGTAGCGCGGCTAGATTGGAATCTCCCATTAATTGGATGTCATCTATGTCCCGATTTTACCAGAGCGACGGTAGGGGAGTTGGGTAAATTACTTGGGGTTGTGGGCGAGGATTTTTTATCTTACCACATGGAAGACGTGCTTTATGATAAACCGCATGCAATGCTCATTTTTCTTGATCCATCATTGCCGGAAATTGAACGCAACCCGAGTTTAGCAGAAAATGCCTACCAGCTGCTTAATTTCGGTCAATGGATGAGGGGACTGTTTAATGCTTCTGATATTGGTTTATATGCCATGGTTTTTTCTCCTGTCATAATGAGCAGTATAGGCAATGAGCTGCCGCGCGAAAGGACCATCCTTGATAGCATAGGAATATTTAGAAATGGTGTTCCGCGTGGTTGCCAATGGGGCAGCAATCTTCAATGGTTACATTTTCAACGGAAAGAATAGTGGACAATACGACTTACCAAACAATCTTTTCCGCCTCAAAGCCAAAAAATTCTTTAAAAAAAATGAAATTTGCGGACAAACCTAACGATAGGAATATAGAAAAGGGGGAAAAAATGGGAGCAAATAGAGTTCGTGACAGAAATGCTTATGTGCCAATGAAAAGACCGGCGATGTATGATCCGGGAAGCGTGAGCAGGCAGGTGTATCGTTATCATGGTCAGGATTTTCCTGATGGCAAATTTGTTCCCTGCCAACCAAAATCACCGCTTCGAGCAATTAGAGATGAATTTGGGACTTTTTTGGCATCTGCGGGGAGCGTGATGGTTTCTCTGCGGCCGGGAGGATTATTGGATTTACGCGCGGTTTGTGTAATGAGAAAAACGCGGCGGGCCGAAGAAATTGTTTTTGCTTTTGACCAAGCAATGCGGGGAAAGTTAATGGATGAGCTTAATCACCAGCTGAGTATCCGTAGTGATATGCAAGCTCGCGGGGGCTTTCATGCTGAAATAAACAACGAGCAACGACCGGCTTTTCGTAGGCGAGGGTTGCCCCCAGGAAATTTGATGGCTCGAATAGGAGCAATCATTGTTGACACAAAAAGCTGGGGCTTAAATGTAGGATATGTGCCTGACTATATGGGGGGCCGAAATCCTGCGGGTGAGCGCGTATTAGGAAAGGGGGAAGGGGTACGGATTGATGTCCACACACGCACTGAAAGATTTCCTTCAAACATAGGCCCTTTTACAATGTTGTTAAACATCAAAGATGCAAATCAATTATTGATTCAGTTGGCTTTGATGGAAGAATCGGCTTAGGTTTGGATAAATCTTAGTTGCTTTATTGATGTCGGACGTGGGTTTGTTGTACTATTGCAAACAAATCAGGATGGCCAACCGCTACCAGACAATCTCTTCCGCTTTAAACACCGGACCATCATCACAAACTTTTTTGTAACCGGCGCGGGTTTTAACCACACAGCCCATGCATGCCCCAACCCCGCAGGCCATCTTTTCTTCCATCGAAATCTGACAAGGGACATTATATTGTTGCGCAATTTCGGCGCACATTTTTAGCATTGGCCGCGGGCCGCAGGCATAGATTACCGTTTCGCGCGCCATTTCTTTGGCTTCTTCTAGAATTGGGGGAATAAATTCCGGCGCGAGCCCCCTTTTTCCGGCCGAGCCATCGTCGGTGCAGGTTAAAACCTGGGCGCCGGTGTTGGTAAACTCGGCGGGATCGATTAGGTGGTTTTTTGAGCGCGCGCCGATAATGGCGTACACTGCTGGAATTTTGCCTTTTAGCGTTTTGGCTAAATACAGCAGTGGGGCAATCCCTATCCCGCCGCCAACTAAAATTGCTATTTTATGAGGCGGCGCCTTGTCAAGATTTTTTGCGGTTTGGCCGGGCGCCGTTTGCGGTATTTCAAACCCCTTCCCCAGCGGCCCCAAAATATCCAGTTGGTCGTTAACTTCTTTGTCGGCCAGCAGTTTGGTCCCTTCTCCAACCACATCGAACAAAATATCGATAATTTCCCTCTGTGGGGAGCAATTATATATAGAAAAGGGGCGGCGCAGCAGCGGCGTAGTTTCAGAATTAACGCGGACGGTTACAAACTGGCCGGGGAGCGCGTTGGCGGAAATATATTTTGTGGAGAGGGTGATTTGGCAATAATTTTCAGTAACTTTGCGGAAATCAATAATTCGGGCGTGTTCCTGAATTGGCATCAAGTTAATTATAGCTTAGAAATTGCTTTTTCTAAACTTGATAATTGGCGCACCGCGCACACGCCTTTTTGCTTGACCAAACCCGTTAACCAAAGGCATAATAATTACATATGGCAACCGATCCAAATTGTTGCGCGCACCATAACGAAAACCAAGCTTGTCATGCCAGCTCAACTCCTCCGCAAGTTGGCGCTTGGCACCAAAACCGCCTTTTTAAAATTGTCTTTGTGATTTTACTGCTCTGGATGATTTCCGGCTATTGGCCGCTTTTAACTGCCTGGCGAGAAGCATTTGGGATGTATTTTAAGGCGGTATGGGTGGCGGTTTTGGCGGGTTTGGTTTTAGGCGGTATTATCGATTACTATGTCCCGCGCGAATATATTTCGCAAATCCTGGCGCAGAGAAAAAAGCGCACGATTGTTTACGCCGTGGGATTAGGGTTTTTGGCCAGCGCCTGCAGTCACGGCATTTTGGCGCTGGCAATCCAGCTGCATAAAAAAGGCGCCTCGGGCCCGGCGGTAGTCAGCTTTTTATTAGCGGCACCCTGGGCCAATTTTCCGGTAACGTTAATGATGTTTGGCTTCTTTGGTTTTAAGGCGCTTGCGATTATTTTATCGGCAATTGTGATTGCCATTATCAGCGGCCTCATTTTCCAGCTTTTAGATTCCAAGGGGCTAATTGAGAAAAATGCTCATTCGGCGGCGGTAGACGAAAGTTTTTCGATTGCCAACGATATTAAAAAGCGTTTTGCTGATTACCGGTTTGGTTGGGGTACACTGAAAGCGGATTTTCGGGGCATTGTGGCTGGTGCCGTATCCCTGGCCGACATGATTTTGTGGTGGATTGTTTTTGGGTTGCTTTTGGCCAGTTTATCGGCGGCATTTATTCCGGCGCATGTTTTCCATGCCTATTTGGGGCCAACGTTGCTGGGCCTATTGGTAACATTGGCTTTTGCGACGGTGATTGAGGTTTGTTCGGAGGGGAGCGCGCCGTTGGCGTTTGAAATATTTAGGCAAACCGGGGCGCTGGGTAACAGTTTTGTGTTTTTGATGGCTGGAGTTGTGACCGACTATACCGAAATTGGCCTGCTTTGGACCAACGTGGGCTGGAAAACCGCGCTTTGGCTGCCCGTGGTAACGGTGCCGCAAGTGATGCTTTTGGGATTTTTGTTTAACTGGTTAAGCTAACCTCCTTGATTTTCCGCCGCAGATCAAAATAATTCATCCAAAAAGTGAAATTTTTTTATGCTTTGGCCGAAGAAAAGCCGGTAAGTAAATTATTAAGGAGGAATTCATATGGGAGCAAGGCCAATCGACGCATGCCCAAGAACAGCCGCCGCCCGGGTTAGAACCTATATGGGCGCGCGCGGTGCCACGCCACGCACAATTGCCGATAGACGCAAAATCTGGTGTCATAATTTAAGTTATGACGGTGGATCCCAGGAGTTCATGGTCCCTTTTAATCGTTTATTGGCTGCACAACGAGGGCATAGTTGGGATGAGTCAAGCGCTGATGCCAGGAGACGCGCGGTAACAATTATTGGAGAAGACCGAACATGTTTTGTGATGTCAGCTGGGGCAATGGGAGAAACCTGGCGGGCAGCTACTTTCTTTTTGGGAAATTTAGCAGAGGCCTCTGTTTTATTGGTGCATGATTTGGTTGGCCTGCTTGATTTTAAGGCAGAGTTGACGCCCGATTCGCTGGCAGAGCTTTGCGGCGACGCGCGCAGAGTGCTGGAGCCATTTAGCGCGGTGGGCGGAGGGAATGGAAATGTGCCGGACGCGGCGATAGAAGCGGTTGCGCAACGGATTATTTTGCACGCTGCTTTCCCGGCATCGAGAGAGGCGGTTGGGAGAATTATTCAATATGATCCTACCCAAGAAGAGCCCACAGAAGTAGGGACTTTGCAAGCCTATGATCGTTGTGGCCAAGTTTTTGGCTTACCAAAATTTGGCATAGCAGTTGAAGGTTATACAGACAACGAAGCAGTAATTGCCGCGCGTTTGAATGATCGATTTTTACCAGACAAGCAAGCCCAATGCAGCGCGGAGTCGCTTTATCAACATAACGCTGCCCATACTACCGCCGCTTTTGCGCAAGATCTTGGATTAGTCGAAATATTGGGGGGCAGATTTTCTTCGCACGATGCTCTGATTGAGTATCTGCAAAGTGCTATAGCGATTTTGCGGCCCGTTTATGCCCACGGCCAACTGGAGCAAGTTGTCGCGGAAAATCTATCTGATCTCCTGATCCGGGAAGCGGCGGGAACTATGGAAGCGGCTTGAGCGAATTTTTGGGCTAAAGCAAATTCACTAAAACCTGATTTGTTTTTTCCATAACTTCCTCCAGCTCTTTGCTGGAGATGCCAACCGGCAGCCACAGATAAATAATATTTCCCAGCGGCCGCAGTACTAAATGCTCTTTTAACCCTGCCCGATAAATTTCTTGTCCCAGATGATTGTTCTCTTTCGGCGCGAACATTTCTTTTGTGGCTTTATCTTTCACTAATTCAATCGCTCCGATAAATCCTAGAGCGCGCACGTCACCCACAAATGGCAAATCGCGGAAATTTTCCAATGCTTTATGGAAAGCGGCGATGGTTTTTTGCGCGCGCGCCAGTGTTTTTTCTTCTTCAAAAATCTTTAAACTGGCCAGTGCCACGGCGCTGGCAATTGGATTGGCGGTATAAGTATGCCCGTGATAGAAAGTTTTGCGGCCGCCCGGCTCCCCTAAAAAAGCGCGATAGATTTTTTCGGTGGTTAAGGTTGCGCCCATTGGCAGATAACCGGCGGTGAGGCCTTTGGAAAGGCACATAAAATCGGGTTGAACTTTTGCGTGCTCAATTGCAAACATTTTTCCCGTCCGGCCAAAACCCGTGGCAACTTCATCAACAATCAAATGCACATTATATTTTTTGGCCAACTGCGCGGCTTTGATGAGATATTCTTTCGGGTAAATTATCATTCCGCCGGCGGCCATGACCAGCGGCTCTAAAATCAGTGCGGCGATTTCCTGATTTTTGTGGGCCAGTAAGGTTTCTAGTTGTTTCAGACACTCTAATTTACAGCGGGGTTTTTCGGTGGCGCGGTTGAGGGGAGGGTTTAAGGCGGCGGTGGCGCGCTGCCCGGTTTGGTGATAATGGCCGGCGGGACAGCGGTAGCAATTTGGTGACGGCACCTTAAATGACTTAAAAAACAGCGGAGAAAAAACCTCATTAAACAAATCAACCCCGGAAATACTCATTGTTCCGACCGTGTCGCCGTGATAGCCGGCATCCAGTGCCACAAACTTGGTTTTTTCTTTTTGGCCGATATTTTGCCAATACTGGAAAGACATTTTGAGAGTGGTTTCCACCGCAGTTGATCCGTCATCGGAATAAAATACCCGGGATAAATTGTGCGGCGCAATTTTCAGAAGCTTTTCTGATAATGCAATGGCGGGTTTGTGCGTAAATCCGGCAAACATTACGTGCGCAAATTTTTTAAGCTGGGCATTTATTGCGGCGTTGATTTTGGGATGGTTGTGGCCATGTATATTGCACCACCAGCTGGAGATCGTGTCGTAATAAAAGTTGCCGTCGGCATCGTAGAGCTTTATTCCTTGAGCGCGCTCAATCAAAAGCGGCGGATATTTTTCGCTGGTTTGCATCTGGGTGTAAGGGTGCCAGTTATATTGGAGGTCTTTGGTTAGCCAGGGAGATTGGTTGGACATGTAAATAATTTTATCAGATATGGGAGGCGAGGGTGAAAGCTATTTATTAGCTAAGAATTTAAATAATTTGCTAAAAAATGCAATTTTTGTTCTTATTTTAACGATATATATGTAATGAGAACAAGCATTTGAAATTGCAGTGTTTTTCTTTTAGAGAAATAAATTGTGCGGAGGTCATGATGAGTAATTTTCTTGTGTGTGGGATGTCCGGTTTAAATCCTCTGAAAAGTGCAACCGGCAAAGCGTGGGCGCAAAATGCTTTGGCTGACCAAAAAGTTACGTTAGCCGAGGCTAGGCAGTTAGAAAGTGAGATATTCGCTGAAGGGATTAATTCTGATGAGGTTAATGACTTACGATCTCTATTAGATGAAGCTACTGGAAAATGTAAGGATGGGAAACAAAATGATTACGAAAAAGGCACAAGTGAGGTTTTGGCAAGTGCCTATTATCGATCCCAAGCACTTTTCGATGGGAAACTGTTACAGATGGGTCAGTATTTCGTTTGTGGCGTTGATGGGGTTAATCCGTTAAAGAGCCAGGCGGGAAGGACATGGGCACAAGGGGCACTAAATGACCAACAGGTTACTTTGTCGGAGGTAAAGCAGTTTAGGTTGGGTATTTTATCTAATGGCCTTATTAGCCCAGATGAAATTAGTGACGTGGAACGTTTGTATGATGAAGCAAATGGGTTTTGCCATGCCATCAGAAACAATAGTTATGATGAAGAGTCGAGAGCGTTTATTGTCGAACTACATTTTCGTTATAAAAACCTCTACGACAATAATTCAATGGGCACGCGTAAATATCCTGAATGGGACAACGCCTCTGGCGCATCTCGGGCAATTATGGAAAAATATTCGCGGGCGCGTGATTTGGTGTTTTCAATTATGTCGCATGTCCAAGAATTGAAAGGTTGGCGTGTTGATAATCGCGAGGTTATAAAAAGAGTTACTCAATTTGAATTAGAAGAGTTGCGAAAAATTGCTTCACAGGAAAATGAGCCAAGGATAAAAGCACTTTTGAATAAAATAATTGCCACTGAAAGCGCAGAATTAGATGGCCTAGATAATTAATTGTTTTTTTGATTCAGCTGCCGCATAAATGATGGAATCCCGCTCAATTGCTCAATAACCCTCGGATTATCTTTTTGGATCAATTTTTCAATCTGCGAAGTTTTTGCCCGCCGCGCAGCCTGCGTTAACTGCACCTTTTGCCCCTCCGGCGGCTGATTATAAACAACCCCTAATATTTTAATTTTACGCCGCTTTAGCGCCTCAATTGTTAAAAGTGTATGGTTGATTACTCCTAACTTATTTTGCGCGACAATTATCACCGGCAATTTCAGCTCTTTTACAATATCAATGACTAATTTGCGGTGGCTATAAGGGACCAGTGCCCCGCCGGTGCCTTCTACAATTACGTAATCATTTTTTTCGGCCGCCGCACGGAAGGCCCGTTTAATTTTGTCCGCGGAAATGGTTTTTCCTTCAATTTCGGCGGCTAAATGCGGCGATGCCGGCGTCTTAAACTTATACACCGAACATCCCGGATGATCTTCCGGCTTGCCGGACTGGATCCATTTTTGGATGGCTACCTTAAACCCCTGACCGCGCAAATAGGTTGCCAAAAGCTTGGCGAAATAGGTTTTGCCGACTCCCGTATCAGTGCCGGTGACGAAGATTGCGGAAGGGAGGTTTTGGGGTACCTTTGGCCGGCTGGTCATTTTTCAGCTTTGCAATAAAAAATTTGGTAAGTAGTAATAATCTTTTTGAATTTTTCCAAATAAAGGGCAGCAATGTCTTTCAGGGCTTGCGGGCCCAAAAATATATGCCGCGGAATGCCTTGCCCCCGTGTCCCGGTGTATTTTATTTTGCGCAAAAGCTCTGTTAGCGAGGGGTTAGTTTCTTTGTAAATCTTTTCTTTGAACGTTACTTTTTTGAACAGTTTTTTTAATTGGGATTGCAATTTTTGCTTTGTGATAAAGTGCTGGGCGGAGAGTTCGATTTTTTGGCCCTGCCACGCCTCCAGCGCTGCCCTAAGTTCCCGGAAAGTTTCCGGCCCAAAAATCGAAAACACCACGCCGCCGCCCGGATTGAGTATTTTTTTGTACATTTTGAGTGTTTCTTCAAATTCGGCCAGCCACTGAAAGCAAGCGTTGGAGCAGATCAAGTCAAATTTTTCCTCCAGTTTTAAATATTCGGCGTCGGCCAGGACAAATTTGGTGCGTTTTTGGGCGGCAGGTTTTTGGTTGAGTTTGTTTTGCGCTACGGACAGCATGGCCGGAGAAAAATCAATGGCGCAAAGTTTGGCGCGGGGGAACTTTTTCAGTAAAAGTTCGGTGAAAATGCCGGTGCCGCAGCCAATTTCCAGAATGTTGTTTATTCCGCTGGTCGGGAGGGCGCCAATTAAATCTTGGGCGGCCTGCCGCTGGATATTGGCGTAGTTATCATAATGCTCGGCGTATTTAGAAAAATTTTCCTGGATGATTTTTTTGTCAAGCATGACTTAAGTATACATTAGATTTGCGGCTATTTGAACCTGCCATTTTACTGAAATTTTCGGGAAAAGTATCGATAGATATATGAGACCTGAAAAGTTCGAAAGGAGAAACCAATGAGTCCGACCTATTTTTATGGTGTCAGAACACGTCAGGGGAGGGCTGTTACATCTAGCGGTGTCCGCGAAGGTATTTCAGCCGCAACCAGGTTCTCAAAACTTACCCCTGAACTACTTGCCCAAATACCAGCGTTAGCAATGGCCGCAGACGTAAGAGATCGGTTGGAAATCTTACCTATGCATCCTATTCACGAAAAAGACCGGCAGGTTCCGATTGAATGTCTAACTGAAGCCTTACAAATCATTCAGCCAGATACTCGTGGCATGGCATTTGTCAGCGAAGAATTTGTGCGCGAAACGGGCACAAGGCTGCGAACACTGGCTGAATTACTGCCGTATCTAAGAGAAAGTATTAGCACTTTTGGCGAAACACCCGTTCGAGATCCTTTTCGTTTTCCATCTATGGGGACTAAGTCGGTTAGAATTTACCTTGAGATATTGTTTCATTACGGAGGGGCCAAGCCCTTATCCTTAATTTTTGATTGCTTCATAAAGAGGCATAAAGAGATTGATAAAATAAGACTCTCATTTATCTTGGGTGATGTAATTGATGAGAGTTTCGGGGAAAGATTTGAGAAATATGGAGAATAAATCGTTTTTTCTTTATCCAATGCGCTCCGGGTCAAGCGTCCAGCGTCCAGCGCGACTTAAGCGCGGGCGGATTTAAGGCAAGCAATAAATTCCTTATGCAAAAACGGCAGATGCCCGCAATTTTCCATGATTATCAGCTTGGCCTGCGGGAAGCGGCTCACAAATTCTTTAATTTCTTCCACCGGAGCAATTTTATCGTTTTGGCCGTGGATAAAGGTAATTTTTGTCGCGGTTGACAAGTTGCTGATATTTAAAGATTGCTGGCCTAGCGTATCCAACTGGCGAGATAAATCATCGGCCGTGAACTTTCCCAGATATTTTTTCATCAGATTTTGCTTGAACCACAAAAATTCTTCCTTTTCACCTGTGGCAAAACAATCGCGGTAAAAGTTGATTAAGAATCCGCGCGCGTTTTGTTTCAGTCCGTTTTGCGCAATGGCAATGTCGGCGGCAGGATATTTGGGCCGCGCGCTGATTAAAACTAGATGGCCAGTGCAATCCTTCTGCTTGGCGACAAAATCGATGGCGGCAAAGACGCCCTGCGACCAGCCTATAACCAAAGGTTGATCCATGTCTGGCAAATCTAAGGTTTGAAAAATTTCCTCGTCAAATGCCCAGCCGGAGAAAAGTCGCGGTATTTTGTTTTGGCGGTGGTTGGCAAAATTATGCATCAGATAAAATTATATCAAGCTGCGGGAGCATTGCGGGTAATTTCTTTCGTCAGTTTTTCCAAGACGGCTTGGCTATGGTTGTAACTTAACGAAAACCGGATGCGTGACTCGTTTTGCGGCACGGTGGGCGGGCGGATGGGCAAGGTCCAGTATCCGGCGGCCTGAAGTTTTTTGCTTATTTTTACGGCAACCTCGGCCGAGCCAATGATGACCGGCACAATTTGTGATTGACCGCAGACTGGATGGCCGGCTGAAACCAGTTTTTGGCGAAAAACCCTGGCGTTTTTCAGCAGCAGTCGGCGGCGTTCCGGCTCGGTTCTCAACAAATCAATTGCGGCCAAATTGGCGGCCACGACCGCCGGCGGCAGGGCAGTGGAATAAATAAAACTGCGGCCAGTATTGATTAGATATTCAATGCAGGTCTTGTCTGCCGTAACATAGGCGCCAAAGCTTCCCAGCGCTTTGCCGAAAGTGCCCATAATAATATCAACTTGGCTTGCCAGGCCTTCTTCCTCCACTATCCCCGCTCCATTTTTCCCGAAAATTCCGGTAGCGTGGGCTTCGTCCACCATCAAAATGCAGTTATATTTTTCTTTCAATGTAACCAGGTTTTTTAAGGGGCAACGATCGCCGTCCATACTGAAGATGGTTTCGGTAATAATCAGCGCGCGGCGGTATTTATGGCGGTATTTTTTCAACAGCATTTCAAGGTGCATCGGGTCGTTATGGTGGAACCGGAACATTTGTGCGCCGGATAATAATATCCCGTCAATGATACTGGCGTGGTTTAACCGGTCCGAAAAGATGGCGTCGCCTTTTTCAAAAAGCGCCGGAATAATGCCGACGTTGGCTTGATAGCCGGAATTAAAAAGCAGTCCGGCGGGTTTACCTTTTAGTGCGGCAATTTTTTCTTCAAGTTCGTGGTGAATTTCAAGGTCGCCGGATAACAGGCGGGAAGCGCACGTTCCGGTTCCCCATTTTTCTGCGGCGGCGTGCGCGGCGGCGATGAGGGCGGGGTGGGAAGCTAACCCCAGGTAATCGTTGGACGAGAAATCAAAATATTCTTTGCCGCGGATGCTAATTTTTCCGTCTTTGCGCCAGTTGGCGGGATGCAGGGTGCGCCGCAATCCTTTTTCGGCCTGCGTTTTTAAAAACCCAACCTGCCATTTTTGTGGATTATTTGGCATTTTTATAGTTGCTCCTGCCACAGAGCAGTTATGTCTTTAATTAATTGCTGGTCTTCTTTTACGGATCGGCCGCGCACGGTCAAATACCCGCCAATCAGCATTCCGTTAGCGCCGGCCATAAATCCCATGGCCTGAAAGTCCTTTAACACAGTTTCGCGCCCCGCCGCAATTTTAATG
>JBAZQH010000021.1:0-19811 GCA_041645285.1 Candidatus Margulisiibacteriota bacterium
CTTTGCCGCCAGTAAGGGCGCCGGTGCCGAATTTTTGCCTTTTCGCTCCGGCCCCGCATTAGAAAGTTCGCGCAGTTCCCATTCTTTCTTGTTTAATTCCAGGATCATCGCTTCTTTTTCCTGCGCCTGTTTTTCGTAGCCCTTACGCAAAGCCTCGTTGCTCCGGCGCATTAATTCCTCGGACTGGCCAATTTTTTTAACGGCATCTTCATATTTTTTTATCTCCAGCTCCAGCACCTGTTTTTCGGTAAGTAAGCGGCTGTTTTCACGGTCCAGCTCTTCGTTTAAGTAAAGCAAATCTTTGTTTTCATTTTGCATTACGCTGGTACCGCGGCGGTCTGCGTTAAGCCCAATTACCTGGGTCAACACTTTATTTCCCCCTCCAACCTTGCTCCCACTTTTTAACCATTTAAAACCCTCGTAAGACAGAGCAAAAAACGATAAACCAAAAACCACCACCACCATTTTGGTCAGCGGATCAGGCACCGGACTAACCGGGGCAGAACGGTGCGCTAAAACATCTTCCAAACTTAACGCCCGGGGTTGAAAATACATCAAATTTAAAACTAAAAATAAAAACGAAACTACAAATACCGCCGGAACCAACCATTTTAATGTTTTCATGCCATCTCCTTTAACTTAATAACTTGCAGAGGGGCAGAATTGAACTGCCGACACAGGGCTTTTCAGGCCCCTGCTCTACCAACTGAGCTACCTCTGCAAAATTTTTTTGCCAACAGGAAAAATCATAGCCGATGAGATGATATATTTCAATCAGTATTTTCAAGTAAATATCTTTAGGCGAAATTAAGCGGAATTATTTTAAAAAAACCTGCTGGAGTAATTGAGTAAGGTTGTGGTTTTCAATTGGTTTTTTTACGATCCCAATCACTTTTTGGCGCAACGGCGCGGAGATAACCGAACTGTCATCATGATAAATTGAAAAAATTGCCACCGGCAGATTTGGCTTGATAATTTTAATGGCATCTAAAACTTCTTCCCCGTTAATGTCCGGCATGTTGTAATCAGTAATGACCAAGTCAAATTCTTCCGTGGTGGCTAAAAAGACCCCCTCGTGGCCGGAATAAGCCACGCTGGTTTCATAACCCAAATCCTGCAGGCGCAGGCGGGTAACATCGGCCAATTCTTTTTCGTCATCGATGACCAAAATGCGCAGAGCCAACATTATTCCTTTCGGCAAAAATTGGCGGGCCATGCACCCTATCGGTACATGGCGGGGGCGACGGGGCTCGAACCCGCGATCTCATGCGTGACAGGCATGTGTTCTAGGCCAACTGAACTACGCCCCCATAATTGCTTAGCTCTTAAAAAAACCGCATACTTACGATATAGATATTCCCGCTCAGGAACTCCTTGATACATAAAACCAAACAACCGCCAACTATCCCTGATACTTAAGCTTAAATGATATCCTCGGCTATTCTTAAAAACTGACCCACCTTTTATTCTAGCGTATTTGCGTAATCTGGCAAGAAGTTCTTTTAGGAGCTGTAAATCGCCTGACGCAAACCTCACCAGCAAAATATAGCTAGGTTTTTCCCGAGAGCCGTACGATCCGCAACTGACACTGCCATCTCCGTCGAAAAATCCCCGGACAAAATGCCTAAAATACCGGATAGGCACCGCCTCAATATCAATTTTATTATTTTTTTTATCAAACCCGAGTCGGCAAATTTGGCTAAATATTTCTTTGCTTCCAACTTGAATACGATAGCTTTGCTTCCATTTTTTATTTTCACATTTTTTGGGGCAAATGCGCTGGCTGAATCCTGCCAGCTTCCGAACTTTTTCTAATAGCTCCAAATCGGTTGAAGTAAAATTAACATAATGAGAACCGCGGGAATTAATCGTCAAATCTCCGTCCGCCAAAAAATAACCCAGCACATAAGCTAACTGATCAGACCACGCAACAAAAAAATTATGCTTTAATGTATCAATTTCCATTCCCCAACTCCACAAAATGCCGACGAAAGCGCTTCGGAATATTAATTGGCACAGCATAGCCAATTTTTTTCAGCGCTTTTTTAATTACACCAATTCCATCCGCATAAAATTTTTCGATTCGCTTTTGGCGATTTAAAATACCTTTATAATCGACCGGACAAACAAATGTCCAATCCGCCCCTTCTTTATTAACCAGCAAACGAAAGTATGCATCAATTGCAGTTTCCCGGATTTTTAATTTTCGGAGCAGAATTACGTGCTCAAAACAATCATCCAAACCGCCGATCAGCATTTGTTTCCCGTCATAAGAGACTAAAACCAATAAGGGATCATCGGCCTGCATCACTTTCTTTACGATGGCACGGTTCGGATAATATAAAATTTTCATATCACCGCCGCCACCGCATCCCCCACCTGGGTGGTGGTCATTCCCATTTTACCCGCCGCTTGCGATGGCATTTTTAAACAGGTTTTTTTAATGGCTTCTTCAACCGCCGCCGCCGCTTTTTCTTCGCCAATATTTTCCAGGAGCATCTGCAAGGCGCCAATGGCCGCCATCGGGTTAATGACATTTTTGCCCGTATACTTTGGCGCGGAGCCGCCGATGGGCTCAAACATAGAAACACCCTGGGGATTGATATTACCGCCGGCCGCGATCCCCATTCCCCCTTGAATCATGGCCCCCAAATCAGTAATGATATCGCCAAACAAGTTATCGGTAACAATCACATCAAACCATTCGGGATTTTTCACAAACCACATGCAGGTTGCATCCACGTGGGCATATTCGCGTTTGATATCGGGAAACTCTTTTTGCCCCATGGCATGGAAGGTACGCTCCCACAGGTCAAAAGCATAAGTTAACACGTTGGTTTTTCCCACCAGCGTCAACTGCTTGCGCTGATTGCGTTTGCGGCAATATTCAAACGCGTAACGCAGGCAACGTTCAACGCCCTTATAAGTATTGACCGAAACCTGGGTTGCAACCTCATCCGTAGTTCCTTTCTTTAAGTAACCGCCGGTTCCAACGTACAGGCCTTCGGTATTTTCACGCACCACCACAAAATCAATTTCTTTGGGGCCTTTATCTTTGAGCGGCGTCCAAACGTTTTCGTAAAGTTTTACCGGCCGCAAATTGATGTACTGGTCCAGCGCAAAGCGCGCTTTCAGCAAGATCCCATGCTCCAAAATACCGGGTTTCACGTCCGGGTGCCCAATGGCCCCCAAATATATGGCATTGAATTTTTTTAATTCTTCAATGGCAGAATCCGGCAAAGTTTCACCGGTACGCAAATAACGCGCGCCGCCAAAATCAAACTTGGTCAATTCATATTTAATCTTAAATTTTGCCGCCACCGCATCCAATACTTTTAATCCTTCCGCCACCACCTCCGGACCGGTTCCATCGCCGCCGATAACTGCGATTTTATACATATAAATTCACTCTCCTTATGAATATTAGTCGAGTTAGCTTGAGTGACACATTATACTTTGTGGAGGAAAAAAGGGCAAGATTAGTCAACCAGAGCATCTTCAGTAATAATTCTAGCCAAGTCGGCAGCTAATGAAACCACGTCTAGTTTTTCAAATTGTTGCTCGGGAGGCCTTTGAATAGAATCTGTTGTTATAACACGACCCACTCGTGTATCGTCACTTAACAAGCGAAAAGCATCATGACGCACGCTACCTAAATGCACCGCAGCAACAGTAATTGCAGAAGGTTGGGCAGCTGATATGGCATCAATCGTTGGCATAAGCATTTTATCACCATATAATCTTCCGCCAAAAAGTAAAACGTGTTTCCCAGCTACGTTGCCATCTAGTTTGCCTCGGACGTGCGGCCCTTTCCCAGGAACAGATCTCACCAAATGATCCCGATAACCATCTTCACCAAACATATCCCTTGCCAATTCAAAAGCTAAACGACCAGCATCTTTATCCACCGGCCCAACCGCAGTATGACTGACCTCACCACTTAAAGAGGTAATCATTAAATCTTCAGGTTGACACCTGGTTACCGCTTGCCGAATTATTCCTTTGGAAGAAAAGCCAAGGAACGGCATCCCGACATTAATTCTTGGGATAGAACCACTCAACAGAACTTGCGGCGAAGATGGTAATTTACCAAAAACAAAATCATAAGTGACCAATCCCCGAATATCAAATGCGTTAAGATTACCCAGAAAGCGTCCGGTAAGCGAAGCAGATTGTGATGGCATATGCGGTATTATCACAACACACTCTGCGCCAGACGCAGTCAAAGCACTGAGCGTAACCCGTAAATCCCATAGATTATTGGCAATCTCATGCGGATTAAGCGTTTGTAAAACATATACCCGTTGCCCGTGGACACCAATATTCCCATCCAGTTTAAAATAGCTTTCACCACAAGCAAAAGGGTCGTTTTTCGCCGGCAAAGGTTCTTTACCTAGTTGTGCCTGCAATGAGGCATTTAATCTCGGGTTAGCCCGACCCGCTACCCAAAAATAGGCACAGTGTTTTCTGGCCGTTCTAATTAGATCCATTTCTATTTACCCCACATTTAAATATTTTCCTAAGTCGGCATCTAAATAAACGGCCGCCACGACTTCAGCCATATACGGACTCATATCCACAATCCGTAGACCCGGAAAACGCAAAGGCTCTGGCAGCGGCATGGTATTTAATACCAGCACCTGATCAATCACATGATCGCGAACTGCGGTAGATAATCTTTGAACCGCCTGCCCGGAAAAAATCGGATGTGCCGCTGCCACCAAAACCCGCGTGGCCCCTTGCTGCCTTAATAACTCAGCTGCCGTAACAATCGTCTTTGCCGTATCAATCATGTCATCAAATAAAAGGCACACCCTTCCTGCAACATTACATAATACCTGCGCAGTTACCCCTTCATCTCCACGGGTTTTATCAACCTGGATTAAGTGCTTTTCCAAAAGATCATCATCGGCCAAAGGAAAGATATCATGCAATAACATTTTAACTGCTTTTAAGCTGCCAAAATCCGGACCGCCAACTTTCAATAAGTGCAAGTTGTCCTCACCAATTAACCGCAAGAGTTCTGGTAGCAACATCCGCCGTCCGGTTAAATTCCAAAATCGGCAATTGGTCGGCAACGCACTCTCCAGCGCCGGATTATGAATATCCACCACTACAATTTGTTTTACAACTCGTTTTCCCTGTCGGACATGTACAACCCCTCTGCCACCGCCCACATCTTCAATGTCTAAACCTAAAGTTGACCGCGACTGCGCAATCATACGCAAGACTTCCCTTGCGGAAAGCGGCTGGTGAATTTTTGCCCGACGATCCTGCCTGGCATACGGCATCAGCAACATAAATAAATTTATTTCTCTGACACCCGCATCCGCTAAATCAACAATCGCTGTTTCAAGTTGCAACAAATCATCATTCAGGCGCTCATGCCCTACAGTATGAAACAAAAACACGCTTTTCCCATTCAACGGAGCCAGCCCTTCCGTTCCCCATAAGCCACAATCTTGGCGTCCAAATCTAATTTTATGAGGAGCACGCAATCCCAAAAGATTAGTTATATCATGCGCCAACCTATGCGTAATCGGGGTCGTAACAATTGCTAAATCTCCCCTTGTATGCTGCGCACGCGCTCTCAATTGAGCAATTCCGTGCGGCAAGCCACCCCTTGCGATGCTTAATGCTTTTCGCGCTACATCTATCATATTCGTTGAAGTTACAGTCATTTTATCAATATTTTCCTTTTGTTTTGCTGGCTACAAAACCAAAAAAATTAAAGCAAAGACCACTTTGCTCACCGTTTGACTGTCTAAATATCGCACAGAAGTTTAAAAAATTGCAGATTTTCGAAGGATTTCTTTTGAATAAACGAAAAAAGATAGCTTGCCCAATTTGGCCAAATCATGCTTCTAAAAATATTAAAGCAGGTCTAAAGCCGCATTAATCACCGCAACCTGCTTCACGCCGGTTCGCTTAACTAGTTTAATATTTTCTTTTGTAATCCCGCCAATCGCAATTACCGGTTTATGGGCAATGTTTACAACCCGCCGCAATAAATCTATCCCCACTGCACGGCGCCATGGTTTGGTCAGGGTTTTAAAAATCGGACCGCAGGCAAAATAATCTACCTGGCTTTTATTGGCTCGCAGAGCTTGTTTGAATGAATGGGTTGAAATTCCAATAATTTTTTCTGGGCCCAATATTTGGCGGGCTCGACGCGGCGCCATATCCTCCTGCCCAAGATGCACTCCGTCAGCATCAATTTGCCGAGCAATTTCAACATAATCATTTACAATAAACGTTGCCCCAAAGCGTCGGGCCAACCCATGGATGCGTTGCGCGTTTTTCAAATAAACCGGCCGCGCCGCCTGCTTGTCGCGATACTGAATAAACTTTACTCCCGCGGATAAAATCTTTTTAGTAAATGGTAAAATATTTTTCCGGCCAATGGCGCGCGGGTCGATAATTACGTATAGATTAAAATTCAGCTTTTCGAGCTTTAAATAATCCACCATCGCCAGATAAACCTCTTTCTCTAAATCATAAACCATAAATCGCAAATCTTTAAACGCGCGGCCAATCCCCGGATCAACCAGCTTTGAAAATTCCTCCAGAACCCGCAAAGCTTCGGTTGCTCGCTTAATATTGGCTTTAAAAATAGACAAAATATCCGCGCGCCGAGCTTCACTTTTTGGATAAACTTTCCAGCCCACGTCCTTTTGTGAATCGCGGATTTTAATTAGTAATTCCTGGCGGGGAATGGTCTGGCAGACAGCTTTGACTTGTGCGCGAAAACCTTTAATCCGCGTACTTAATTTCTTATCCTCCAGAATAAAACGGGTTATTTCCTCAACCACGCGCAAGCCCTCGAGCGCGCGATTAATATTGGCGTCAAAAATGCGGTAGATTTTGTTCATAGATAATTTTTCAACCACTGCGCGGGATTGACCCGCTGGTTATGGACACTTATCCCCAAATGCAAATGGATCCCGCTGGAAATCCCGGTCGTCCCCATTTTACCCAAAACTTGTCCTTTAGCAACTACTTGCCCTGGTTCCACGTTGATTTTGGATAAATGATAATATAAAGAAAAAATGCCTTGCCCGTGGTCTATAACAACCGTGCCGCCAAACACCACAAAAGTTTGCGCCAAACGCACCACTCCATCATTAATCGCTAAAATATCGGTTTTATTTTTTTTGGGATGGCTAAAATCCATTCCCATGTGTTGCCCACGCTTCATTCTGTTTACCGTTTCGCGCACACCAAAAGGCAGGGTAAGATAATAATTTCCTGCAAGAGGATAAATAAATTTACCCTGACAGAGTTGGGACTCTGTTTCCCCTGTCAATTCTGTTTCAATGATTACCCAATCGTTAGCTATCACCGCCGGCCGCATTAACTTCTTCTTGCTTACCGGCACGCTAAAATTAACCTTAGTAAATTTGCCGGCAATAATTTGCACACGCTCAATCATTTCCTGGGAATTTCCGTTGGTATCCAAATAATTTGCCTTCAGCTGATAATAACCCGGCGAAATCGCGAGCGGAATAGGCAGATAAGCTCGATAAAGACTACTTGCCGCATTTGATTCATTTTTTTTACTTTCAACCGGATACCAATAAATCGGTTGCGACAAAAATTCCCCGGATACATTACTTATATTCTCGCCGCAATCCAAATAAGCCACCAAAGTTTGGCCGGTGGAAACGGTTGAGGTGGAAAGAGATAGTTGCGGGGCGATGTCCGCCGGCCAAATTGAACCCGGAAAGGCTAGCAGACAAGAGCAAAAGACAAATAAACAAAAAAAAGACATTGCATTTTTTCGCAAATAATCAAACATGTCAAAATTATATCATAAACGAAAAAAAATATTTGTGGCAGAGATCGATGGCAAACATTACCTTTCGCTTTCACGAGAATCAAAATGATCCCAGAAAAGCTCAGAACTTCGTCGAAATAATTCTGCATGTCCGATTCTTGTTATTCCTTCGCGAACCAAAGTTTCCAAAGTATCCAAGGCAAAACTATATTCACCTAATCTTTCGCCAAGAACTAGCATTAATCTTTCGAAACTACATAATCTTTGCCATAGTTGCTCCGAAGAAAGGTCAGGCGAACCACTGGCATAGTAATCATGCGCCAACCCACGCAGATTACATTGAGACCACAAACCTCGATAACGGACAATAGAAAATAAAAGCGGGAAAGCATTTTCAAACAGATCTGAATTGACTTGCGGATTCTGAAGAGCATTATTTATCTCATTAAATAATTCAATGAAATCATGTGAAACCAATCTTTCTGCAAGTGAAAATATCCGAATAGCCTCACCATCTAAAGCCGAAGGAATCCCCGCATTAAGATAATCTCTTATTCGCTCTCTCACTATACGCAACAATTCGGCATTCGACTCATCTAATGAATATAACTCTTCAAGTGCCTCAATGTTTCCATTCCTAGCTTTAAACTCTAGAATAATTATTAACTGGTCATACTCTTTTATGATATTTCTTCTGGGCCCAACTAACTCAACGTAATCATGCAACCAGGATAAAACCCTGATCACCAACGGAATCTCCCCAGCTAATCTATGGCCTTGTCCATTTCCGCTAAGTTCTTGATCCGGGAAAACATGTCGATAGCCTTCCTCCCCATATAAATCCAATCCCCTCCTCTTTCTAAATCCTACTTTTAAAGCTTGTGCAGCAAGCCATTCGGCTTCGGAAAAAGTAAACAACGCTAATGCTGGAAAAATTCTTCTGTTTGTACTTGGCCAATGCTTTCGTTTTATCGCTTCTAATTCATCCCCGGAGTATTCTCCTGACAAAACCAAAGCCAAATCTATATCCTCACCAGATTTTGAAGCTGAACCCCACCCTTGCGACCCAATAAGAAATGCTCGGATAATCATTACACCCAATTCCCTTTCAACCATCTTCAAGAAATATGCAAGTTGAGGGATTGGGTTCATTTTGGCATTAGGATTTAAACTTGTGCCTCTTGCATCAAAAGTCACAACCATTCCACGACGTTCAGCTTGTAAGTCAGGTAGTTCATCATCAAAGCTTATTCTACTAATTCTTTCGCCAGGCAATCCTCTTACAACTTCCATTTGCAAAGAAGTTAGTAGCTCTCCGGCCTTGACAGACTGCAATCCTTCAGACAGAACAAATCGCCATTCTTTAAATAAACCGACCGGCACCCGGGAAGGGACATGAGGTGAAAACTGCAATAAATCACCAGTAGACAATATGCGTTTCGTAGGCGGCAATACAATTTGTCCACTTAAGTCAATTAATCGCAACTCTGCCACATCTGAACATGGAGGAGAAAAGATTGCTCGTTGAATTTCTGGAAAAGGGCACTCCAATTGCCAAGCCAAATTTTCTAATGCGCGCACAGATGGTATCTGTGTAATGTCTAAGCTTCCCTTCCTATCAATGAGTTGAACCTGCCTCAATCCTCGCGCAACATCCCTGCGCAACCTACGACATTGACGTGCAATATTGTTAGTCAGTATATTTGCTACCAGCTCACCGGATGACATAATAAAATTATCAACTCCTATGCATATTTATCGTCACTTTTCAGCAATAATTCCAAAAATCTTTCAACATTTTTTCGCGGCTATGTTAAAATAGGATCCAATTCATTCAAATACATATATAAGGAGCTAACATGCCAAACAAATTGAAACTAGGATTACCCAAAGGCAGTTTACAGGAGCAAACTTTTGAATTGTTAAAAAAAGCCGGCTTTAAGGTCAGCGTTTCCACGCGGTCTTATTTCCCGCAAATTGATGATGATGAAATTGAAGTTCAACTGGCTCGCTCGCAGGAAATGGCGCGTTACGTGGAAGCGGGCGTAGTGGACGTTGGTATTGGCGGGCTGGACTGGGTAAAGGAATCGGGCTGTAAGGTAAAAATACTGGCGGATTTAATTTACGCCAAACAGGGCTTGCGGAAGGTCAAATGGGTTTTAGCGGTCCCCGAAAATTCAAAGATTAAAAGCGTAAAAGATTTAAAAGGCAAAGTCATTGCCACCGAGCTGGTTGAAACCACCCGCCGCTATCTTAAGAAAAACAAAGTCAACGCCAAAGTAGAATTCTCCTGGGGCGCCACCGAGGCCAAAACGCCAAAACTTGCCGACGCCATTGTCGAACTAACCGAAACTGGCTCCTCGCTGCATGCCAATCGCTTGAAAATCATTGATACGGTCATGGAATCGTATACGGTAGTCATTGCTAACGAAAAAGCTATCCGCAACCCGTGGATTAAAGAAAAAATTGAAAACTTGGTGTTGCTGTTGCGCGGCGCCCTCAATGCCGAAGTAAAAGTCGGACTAAAAATGAACGTCCGGCGGAAAGACATTAAAAAAGTTCTATCGCTTTTGCCCGCACTGCAAAAACCCACCATCGCTGACTTAACGGATAAGCAATGGGTGGATGTAGACACCATTATTGACGAACCAATCGTGCGCGAATTGATTCCCAAACTAAAGCGGGCAGGCGCCGAGGGGATCGTGGAGTATCCGTTGAATAAGGTGATCTACTAAATAATCGGGCGCGTTTTGGCCTTTAGCTACAGGCGCAGATCTTTTTTAATTTCGCGCACCAGGGCAATAATATCATGCAAAGTTTTCACGTTTTTAAGGCGATCCTCCGGAATATCAATGTGATATTTTTTATCGAGTGCGGCAAAAATTTCCACCCCCAGCAGTGAATCTACCCCTAAGTCATAAAAAATATTGGCATCGAGGTCAATTTTGTTTTCCGGCAGTTTAACAATTTTTGCAACCAGGGATTTAATTTCTTTTTCCAGGTCAGCCATTACAAACCCAACTCCTTTCTTAATTCATGCCTTTTGACTTTTCTAGTCGAGGTCTTAGGTAATTCATTATACACAATCCGGGTCTGCATAATCCGCTGAAATTCGGCAGTGCGGTCATTTAATTTTCTAATTTCTTCGTGGATCATCTCTTCAATAATTTCCCGAGTGGGGGTCAAGCCCTTTTGCCGCAAAAAGCTTTCACAATAAGCCAGGTCAGGGAAAACCACCGCCAGCACTTCTTCCCCTCCCCGATGCACGCCTTTTTCTAATTTCAATCCCAGCACGCAAGCTTCTTTGATCAAAGGGATACGGCCCAGGCGAAATTCGATTTCTTCCGGATAAACGTTTACCCCGGAACCAGTCACAATCAGGTCTTTGGAACGCCCGGTAATAAACAAATAACCATCCCGATCCAAGTACCCTAAATCACCGGTATAGAGCCAGCCGTCTTTAATTACTTCGGCGGTCAAATCAGGGCGTTGATAATAACCCTGCATAATATTCGGGCCCCGGGCAATAATTTCGCCAATGCCATGCCGGTCGGGCCGAAAAATTTTAACTTCCACGCCGGAGAGCGGCCGGCCAACCGAACCGCGGCGGTTATGCTCTTCAGTGCAGGCCGCAATTATTGGGGAGGCCTCGGTTAAGCCGTACCCCTGAATAATGGTAACTCCAAAAACATCAAAACCGTGGATTACGGCCGGGTCCGTCGCGGCGGCCCCCGCCACCCAAAACCGCAATTTCCCCCCGATCTTTTTATGGAAAGAGCGAAACAATGTCCGCCCGATATTTTTCTTGAATAACCATTTAGCCATTTTCGCCGCCACCGTCAATAAACCAAAAGTAACTACCGCCAATGGACCGCGGGCTTGAATTTCACGCTGGATGCCGTCATAAAACAAGCGATACATCAGCGGCACGCCGCACATGATGGTAACCCCGGTTTCCTGCATGTTGGCCAGCAGTTGGTAGGATTTAAATCCTTCGGCATAGGTAATCCGCGCCCCGGCATAAAATGGCGCCAAAAACCCGGCGGTGCATTCAAATGTATGGTGCAGGGGCAAAACCGACAGAAAATTGTCGTGATGATCAACTTTAAACATCGAATAAACCGCGTAAACATTACTCATAATATTGCCATGGGTCAACATCACCCCTTTGGCAATCCCGGTAGTTCCGGAGGTATACACAATTGCCGCCAGGTCATCCAGTTTAATTTCCGCCGGTTTTTCGGTGGAATGAAAAGCCACCTCAACTAATCGAGGATAGGCCTGCACACCTTCATAATTTTCTCTCGCGTCCAAGTTGATAATTAAATTTAGGGCCGGCAAGTCGGATCGGGCATGCAAAACCATATTCAAAAACCGCCCGGCAAGAATTATCCCCCGCGCCCCCGACTCATTTAAAATTGTGGTTAAACTCTCCACCGTGATCATGGCATCCAGGGGAACCACCACCGCCCCTGCATAAATGATGGATAAATAAGCCAGCGCCCATTCAATCCGATTTTCTGACAGCAAGGCAATGCGATCGCCACGCCCCACTCCCTGTGCCTTCAGCCCGGCTGCCAAACTTTCAACCACATGGTAAACCTCGCCGTAGGTTACACGCTGGTAAATACCATCTTTTTTTGCCTGAAAAGCCACCCCCGCCGCAAACCGCGCCGCATTTTGTTCAACCATTTGTTTAATGGTAACCAGAGATTCTGGGTTTGGGGGTTGATTTAATTTCATGGTTTTATCTTTTCGGCTGACAATGCCCGGAACGCATTGGCATAGTTATTGGCTGCATTCCAAATTAAAAATCTGGTAACTTTTTCATCCTGCGCGGCGCGGATTTGTTTACTTATGTAATCCGGGCCAAAAATGGTTGTGCCCCAGCCAAAGCCTTGAATCCAGGGAATAACTTTGCAGGTTTGCTGCCGGTTCACACTTTTACCTATACTTTCGGATGATACCAAGATGGACTGGATCTGCGCAATCCCCTTCTGCACAAAATAGTACGGCTCGTTGCCGGGAAAGGCAAACCCGTCGTACCCCCGCGCAAAATGTGAAGGGTAAAGCATGGGACAAATTGCATCCACGCTTCCCGCCAACAAACGAATATCCTGTCCCAAATTTTCAACGTCGCGCCGACCCTGCCAAGCCGTCACGCCAAAAATATCCGCCGTCAAGGCCACGTTATATTTTCTAAGACGTTGCCTGGCGCTGGCCAAAAAAGCCGCAATATTTTGCGTACGGCTCAAGCCCGCTTGGCTCTCCCCGGTTCGGCCACCTTCTTTATTTTGATGTGTATATACCGCGTTCTTAACCCGGCCATCGGTGGGAAACCGCACATAATCATACTGGACCTCATCTACGCCAGACCAGGCCGCCAGCTCTGCAATTAAATAGTTATACTCCCAAACTTCCCGGCTGAACGGATCGGCCCAACCATTCCCGGAACGATCACGCCAAACTACCCCCCGTTGATCACGAATTGCCAGGTCCGGCCGCTGGTTTACCAGATTCCAGTCTAAAAAAGCCACGATCCGTCCGGAAACAATAAAACCTTGCGCATGACAAACATCAACAATTTTTTTAAGCGCAGGGGAAGGTGCAGAAATCTTACAATCAAATAATTTTTTTTGCCGCAGGGCCGGGCTGAAGTTCCCTTGCAAAAGCCCTTTCACGTCAATCACCACCGAATTTAGTCCGCTGGCCTTTGCTTTTTTCAAAATTGCTTCCAGGAATTTTTGGTTTGTGGCAGAATTTTGAGTCAGGTAAATGCCGCGCTCTACCAGACGGATATTCGGGTGGCGGGGAAATTGGGGTTGTCTCCAGGAAAACGCCAGGATACTGGAAAACACCATGGGAGAAAGTGCCAGCACCAACAACAAGGCCAACACCAGACCGGGGAAAATTATGCGTTTGAAAAATTCAAAATTCAATACGGTAAAACCCTTGAACTAACCGAACCGTAAATAAATTGGCCAACCAAAACATTTACGATTACTGCAATGACAATCGCAATGACAATGGTAGTAATAATGTAAGGCAGGGCCTTGTCCACCGGAGTTTCCATCATCACCGGCAATCCCAAATACAACAAGTATACGCTGTAAAACCCAACAATCGACAAGAAGCCCAACGCCGGTACCAGGTTGAAGACCCCCGCCAACCAAAAAGGCGTTGCCGCATAAACCACCAGTTTCATGGAATTGATCAAGCCGGGCTTGGAATCAAAATGCGGCGCCAGATAATCAATGATGTAGCCGCCCAGGTAAACACCGATCAACCATAATACATAATATACCACCCCGGCCAAAAGCGACGCCGAAAGCGGCCACCGCACCCATCCTTCCATTGGAACACGAACCCCCACCGCACTGTAGCCAATGATCATCGCCACCACCGGGAAAGCCACCAGAATCGCAGCATAATTTACAAAAAGTGCGGCTACGGTGGTTTCTTCCTGTTTTATTTTCTGCCAGGTGGCGTGCGGCTTTTGGATTAGTTCTTGGGCACGGTCCAGTATTTTGCTAAGCATTTAAAAAACCTCCCTGCACAACTTACCGATTCTATCACCGCCCGCAAGGCGCTGACAAGGAAAACCTTGCAGTGGGGTTTCCAAATTGATTAAAAGCAATGGCCCACGCAAAATTAACGCTCGCCTATACCCCGTTTCGCTCGGGCCCGAAACTCGCCCCGGCCAGCCGGGGCTCAAACAGTCGGTCCCTCGCTCCAGGGGTAATAGGCTTCGCGTTCTAAAACATAAGGTTTTCTTTGGGCCATTGCTTTCCATCTTTGGGGAAAACTCCCTTATCCTGAAACCTTGTACAATAAGAAAAGACAGCATATAATATTTATATCAAAGGCAAAAAAATACCAGGAGGCGTCAGATGAAAATCAAAAAAAATGTGCTATTAACTTTCGTGGTGTTCATCTTTTGCATTGCCTTAACCGGAACTACGCAAGCAGCCTGGGTCAATGAATTTAGAGCCATAAATTTTAATACCTCCGAGGCAACGACAAGCCTAGCAATGACCGGAAAAAACGGGAGCGCAGTCATTGCATGGAGTGAAGCCAACGCTGCCGGAGTTTATCAGGGTTATTGCAAAGCCCATATCGGCGGCAGTTGGTTGCCACTGGGAAGCGCTTTAAATATTGATCGTGCTCAACATTGTAATATTTATGATGCCACAATGATGAATAGTAATTCCTTTGTTTCATTTTTTGAAATGGACAGAGCTTCGGGCAATTTGCATTCACACATTCTTATGTGGAATGGTTCAACCTGGGAGAGAATTGCTTACGATCTTCATGTAAATTTGGGGGCTATTCGCTATACCGCTTATCCAGCAATTTGCAATAATGGAACCGATATCTTCACCGCAATAAATGATTTTAGTCGCCTATATGTTTACCAAATAAGCGGAAAAACCCAAACACTTCTTCCCAGCAGTACGGTCAGCCCTTACGGCACGATTGCAAGCGGTTATTTAGATATTTCCTCCGGGGGAGCGATGCTTTGCGATGTAATTAAAATTGCCGCCGCCAAAGATGGAAATCCTTACGTAGCTTTTACCGAAAGAAGTGGCGGGATAAGTCAACTTTATGTTAAAACCTGGAACGGAGCCGATTGGGTGCAACCAGTAACCGGCCCCCTAAACATAGATTCATCTCAAAATGTTTATCTGTGCGATATAGATATTTCACCTATCGACAATTCTCCTTTGGTCGTTTGGACAGAAATCAATTCCGCCGGTACTCACAACTTATATGCAAAAAAATACGACTCAGCTGCAGGCGCCTGGGTAAGCTGTACTTTACCCTCCGGCATAACAAATTTAAATGTCGGCAGCGTCACCTATCCTTCAATTGCATTTAACAAAGAACGGCGTATTACTTCCGATCACATTGGTTATATTACCTGGACAGAACAAAATACCGACACTGGCGGCTACGACGTGCATGCAGCTAAGCTAACGAGCGCAACCACGGTTACGCCCATTTCCGATCGGTTAAATTATATGACCCCACGAGACCTTGCAAATAATACCGATATCTTTGTGGATAACCAGGGAGCCCATGTAGTTTGGACCGAATCCGACGCTGCCAGTAATTATGAATTAAACGGCAAAAGATGGCAGTAAAGCTGAAATAAATTAAACCGCCGGACCCGGGGACTCGGCTGAAAAAACAAATTGCACTGGAATATTTTTCATGGTAATATAACCCCTTGTTATTGTTTATGCTCTGGTAAATTTATCACTTGGACACTTACATAAGGAGCAATTGATTTGACAGTTGTAACCATGCGCGAATTATTGGAAGCCGGCGTGCACTTTGGCCACCAGGCCAACCGCTGGGATCCCAAGATGGCGCCGTTCATTTATGCGGTGCGCAATGACATCCACGTCATTGACCTGCACAAAACCATCCCCTACATCGAACAGGCCTACGAATTTATAAGGAAGCTGGCAAAAGCCAACGGCATCATCCTGTTTGTCGGGACCAAAAAACAGGCGCAGGAATCCATTGAAACCGAATCCAAACGGTGCGGGATGCCTTACGTGAACCAGCGCTGGCTGGGCGGGACTTTAACCAACTTCAAGACCCTGCGCAAAAATATTACCCGCATGAAAAAAATTGAAGAAATGGAACAAAACGGCGTTTTTGAGCGCCTGCCCAAAAAAGAAGTTGCCAACCTGCGCCGTGAATACGGCAAATTGGTCAAAGGCCTAGGCGGGATCCGCGAAATGACCGCCCCACCGGACGCCCTATTTGTGGTGGACACAAAAAAAGAAATCATTGCCATCAAAGAGGCCCGCAAGCTGGGCATTCCAATCGTTGCCATTTTGGATACCAATTGCAACCCCTCTGAAGCCGATTATCCCATCCCGGCCAATGACGATGCCATCCGTTCCATCAAACTCATTACCAGCATTGTCGCCAACGCGGTGGCCGACGGACGGGAAATTTCGCATCCAGAAGAAAAAACCGAAGAAACCATCGCGGTCCCTGAAGAAATAGCGGATGAACTGGAGGCCGCCCACGAAATTTCCGAAGAAGAACGCCTGCTGGAACAGGAAGGTTTAAACCTCAAAATCAAAGAGATCATCGGCAAAGAAGAAGAAAGAACCGGCTTCTGATGGAAATTACCACCGAAGAAATTAGAGCCCTACGCGAAAAAACCGGCTGTGGCATGATGGACTGCAAAGCCGCACTGGTTGAAGCCTGTGGCAATGCTGAAAAAGCCATTGAGGCACTAAGGAAAAAGGGCTTGGCGTCAGCTGCCAAGCGCGCGGGCAGAGTTGCCGCCGAAGGTGTGATTGAATCTTACGTGCATTTGGGCGGAAAAATCGGGGTTTTGGTGGAAATAAACTGTGAAACCGACTTTGTCGCCCGTAATATTGAATTTCAGGCCTTTGCCAAAGACATCTCTTTGCAGGTGGCCGCCACCAACCCACAATACCTGGTCCGGGAAGAAGTGCCGCAGGACGTTTTAAACCACGAGAAGGAAATACTAAAAACCCAGGCCGCCAACGAAGGTAAGCCCGAAAAGGTCCTGGACAAAATTGTGGAAGGTCGCCTGGAAAAGTTTTTTGAAGAAACCTGTTTGATGGACCAGCCGTTTATCAAAGACCAAAAAAAGAAAATCAAGGACCTTTTGGGCGAAATTGCGGCAAAAATCGGGGAAAACATCCTGATTCGCCGGTTTATTCGGTTCCAATTGGGTGAAAAGTCATAATCCCAGCTTTGAAACAGCCGCTTACCCGTTTATAATAGTTACAGCATGAAAAAATTTATTCTGATTGACGGCAGCTCCCTCGCCTACCGCGCCTTTTACGCCCTGCCGGACACGATGAAAACCGCTGCCGGCATCCCCACCAACGCCATCTACGGATTTACCACCATGTTGATGAAACTGTTGGACCAGCATCCGGATTATATTGCCATCGCTTTTGATTTAAGGGGCCCAACCTTCCGCCACAAAGAATACCCAGAATATAAGGCGACGCGCGCCCCGCAACCCCCCACCCTTTACGAGCAGCTGCCCTACGTGCGGGACATGGTAAAAGCTTTGGGGATTGCTGCCATAGATGCCGAAGGGTTTGAAGCCGACGACGTAATTGGAACCCTGGCCGAAAATGCCAAAAAAATGGGGATCCAGGTTGAAATTTTGACCGGGGATAAAGACGCTTTGCAATTAATTGACAAATACGTTACGGTAATCGCTACCCAAAAAGGCATCAGTGAAACCGAAACCTTTGACGAAAAAAGGGTTATGGAAAAATATGGGGTCACCCCTTCGCAAATTGCCGATTGGAAGGCACTAAAAGGGGATGCTTCGGACAATATCCCCGGGGTTCCGGGAATTGGCGAAAAAACCGCCACGGCACTGCTCAAAACCTTCCACGACCTTGACTACCTGATCAAAAATATAGATAAAGTGGAAAATCAAAAGCTAAAAGACAAAATCCAAAACAACCTGGAATCCGCGGTCTTAAGCAAAAAATTGGCCACCATTGTAACCGACATCCCGCTCAAAATTAATCTGGACGACTGCCAAAGGCAACCGCTGGATTGGGCAAAAATTATCCCTTTGTTTAAAAAATTTGAATTCAAGTCATTGATTAAAAAATATTCGGCCAGCGAAGAAGAAACTTTATTCAGCATGTCGCACAAAAAACCAGGCGCGTCGGCACAAACCGCAGGCGGCACAAAAAATAATGTAGAAACCGCGGCAAAAACATTCAATAAAATTGATGCGAAACATCAAGTTATCAACAACCTGACGGATTTTAAAAAATTATTGAGCGACGTAAAAAAATCCGAATACCTGGCAATAGATACGGAAACTACTTCAGTGGCGCCGTTTTCCGCAAAACTGGTTGGAATTTCATTGTGTTTTGATGCGGAAAAAGCGTATTACATCCCACTGGGCCATAAAACGGGAAAACAATTGGACAAACAGGAAACGCTGGATGCACTGCAACCCATTTTGAAAAATGAAACAATCAAAAAATTGGGCCACAACATCAAATATGACATGGAGGTCTTAAGCAATTACGGGATCAGTGTGGACGGGATTGCGGGTGACTCTATGCTGGCGGCGTACGTTTTGGACCCAACCGGCGGCTCGAAAAGTTTAAAATTCTTAGTTCCAGCTCATTTGGGTAAAGAAATGCAAAATTTTGAAGAAATTTTGGGCAAAGACCATAAGACCTTCGAGGATGTGGACATCAATTTTGCCGCCAACTATGCCGGGGATGATGCCCTTTATACTTTCCAATTAAACAAAATCCTGGAAAAGAAGCTAAAAGAGCAAAATTTGCTTGATCTATATCAAAACATTGAAGTGCCGCTGTTAACGGTACTGGTCCAAATGGAAACTTTCGGCACCTATATCGACTGCGCAAAGCTAAAGAAGCTTTCCCAAAAGCTACAGGCCGATTTAAAGGCGCTGGAACAGCAAATTTATATATTGGCTGGCGAAGAATTCAATATCAATTCTACCAAACAGCTTCAGCAAATCCTTTTCCATAAATTACAACTCCCGGTCGTTAAGCGCACCAAAACCGGCATCTCAACTGACAGTGAAGTTTTAGAGGAGCTGGCGCGAAAATTTGAGATAGCACAAAAATTGTTGGATTTTCGCACCATTTCAAAATTGCTTTCCACTTATATTGACGCACTACCTTTGCTGGTTAACGAAAAAACCGGCCGGATCCATACGTCGTTTAACCAAACTATCACCGCCACCGGCCGGCTTTCGAGCTCAAACCCAAATTTGCAAAACATCCCCGCCAAAGGGAAATATGCCAAGATTATCCGGGAGGCCTTTACCGCGCAAAAACCGGGCTGGGAAATCTTAGCTGCCGACTATTCACAGATCGAATTACGGATTTTAGCGCACCTTTCCGGCGATCCCGAATTAAGCCAAGCATTTAAAGATGGCAAAGACATACACACTGCCACCGCCGCCGTCGTAAATAACGTCCCGCTGGATAAAGTCACCGACGAGATGCGCTCCGCCGCC